>JAHCLG010000020.1 GCA_026125385.1 Legionellales bacterium | reverse complement strand
AGAGAGATGAAAAAATTGATGATATTAATGTCGTAGAAAATCTTCTAGCTGAAGGGGTTGAATCGAAGGCAGCGAGTGCATTTAAAAAACTAAGGAATAAGAATTTTCCAGGCAGTGATGAGCGAGAAAAACTGTCTTTGTTTTTAGGAACTCTTATGGTGAGGACACCGGGTTATCTTAACCATCTACAATCCCAGTATGATGAAGAATTAAATTTATTGCTGGACCTCTGTGCCAGACACAAAGATGGATTCTATAATGGTTACAAGAATGCTGGTATAAGATGCTGTGAGGAAAAAATAGAAAAAGACAGGCAGGCAATTTTAAACAACGAGCTAGATGATGTTGCTCTATTACACCGCAATGCATTATTAAGAATTATGCTGAATATTGGATCAATTATCGCACAACATTTGTCTAACATGCATTGGGCATTAGTTGAAACAAATGATCAATATCCTTTTATAACCTCAGATATGATCATTAATTTGTTTCATCCAGATATTTCACTGAACGGATTTTATCAACCTGGTTTAGGAGCGAATAAAAGCACTTTATTTGTCCCAATTTCTAGCCAATTAACACTTATGATGGTTAATCTACCAGATTTTGTAGATGGAAAAATATTTACAGTGAATAAAGATATATATACATGCTCTGGTGAAAAAGTTGATTTAAAAAACCTTATAAAAGCTCTAAACAAAACTGTATATATCAAATCATATAAATATGTTTTTGCCGGAATAAAGTCAGAAAAGCTTAAAAGAATGTTCACGAATATTTTTAAGCAGGTAAAGTTGTGACGTATAGTGAGTTAATTTTTAGAATTATCCATATATATGGGTAAGTCAGATTTGTACCCGCTCCATCCTCCCCTTTTGTAAAAGCAGTTAAAAATTAATAACGAAAATACTTAATATCTTCGGGATGACGTTCAAACATTTTAAGTAAATTAATGATCGCCATCATGGGTCTGGCTTCACCGCGCTCATAACGACCGAACGCATTATGGCCACCACCAAAAATTTCAGCGGCTTCCTTTTGTGATAGCCCCAGCACATTTTTTCTGATCCGACGAATTTCAGTGGGAGTGAGTATGCCATCAACTTCAGCTTTAAAGGCATCAAACGTTTTTTCTGTTTTTTCCAGATCGTCACCACTTAAAATACCTTCATCACAATAATCACACCACAACCCTGGTTGTTTTAATGTGATTGACTTACCTTTATACGTGTAAGTTTGTGATTTGCTTCGTTGATGAAGGTTACCCATCTGACAGGCATGACATTTCATATTAATCACCTCACTTCTCTTTAAACGAAATGACAAAATGTCCCAACTCATCGACTTGGAACTTGATATAAATGTCATATCCCAAGTAATGAGTACGATAAACATCTTGCCAAACACGATGATCGTTATAAGTGGTCATCGATTTCACAAAATTCTTACGGTCTAATTGGGCAATCGTATCAATAATCTCTTGGCGACCAAAGCCCATGGCACGTGCCCCTTTGAGTCCACTCGCGGTGATCCTTAATGCCGTGACCTTTGAAAAAATAGTTTTAATTTCATCCAGATCATACGTGCGCGAGAATTTTTCCCTTAAACAACCTTAAAGGTTTACTTTTAATAATTATAAAACCCTTAAAGGGTTATGCAAAGCGCTAGAGAAAAATAAAGATTGAGATCCCGCTAAAAACCCACGCTTAAATCATGTTAAAACCAATAAGATCAACGGAATAGAGGATGCTTTATGGGATAGCGACCCCATTCGTGTCAAAATCTACGATTTGAGAGCTAAATTTGCTTTGAAACCATAATATTAGCGATAACAACTTACCCACACAATCTGTGAATAATATTGTGAAAAATATCTGGGCAGATGGGAAGAAGCATTGAATGAGTTGAAGTAAATGATAAGTGTTTAATATCTGTCCACTTTTAGGATAAATTCAAGGAGTAGGGCAATAACTTTTGGATCCGATCTCATTCTCCTTAATTATGTAGGCAAAATAGACTACACAAAATACAATAGGAAAATAATCTAGGTAATTTTTCGATGGACAGTGAGGTAAACTGAGTATGATATTTAAAGGTAAAGCAGAAAAACTTACCTGGAAGGACATTAGAGAAAATGTTTTTCACGTCAATCCTGAGTTTGCTGCCATCATAGATGAAGTAAGCCCAGATGATAATCATTGGTTATTAAAAGCAGAATATCCTTATGGTGCTTTGGTGATGCAAAATTCTTTATTGGCATTACCCAATGAGCAAGGAAAAATCGTTCCGATCACCGATCCCAGTATTGCTCACGATATTCAGTCAGGATTGAGTTATAATTTGAATTCCAATCCGGTGAGTTTTGTTTTAAAAAATTCATTTGAGATCTATTTAGAACTCGATGACAGAATATTACCGTTAAGTGGTTTGATCATGCCTGGCACAGCATTTGGCTCGTGGCGGGTATTAAATCCTGAGCACAGTGAACAACCTAAATTTATTTGGGATATGTCCTCCGGTGCTCGTTCAGTTTTTATGCTGCCTAAAATTGCTGAAAGTTTAAAGCATAAAAAATTGATCAAAACTTTTGGGATCAATAGCAGCCTCCCTAAAAAATTAATACAGCATTGGAAAGTATTTCGAGCTTTGGCGAATTATCAACAAGAAAACCAATGGACTGCTGAAATACTTTATTTTTCTGAAGCTTGGTTTAAACATCTCAATGACAAGACTTGGAATAATTTTTATCAGTTTTTTCATCGTTCGGGTTGGGCCAATACGGAATATTGGAGAAATCAACCGATCCGAAATCTCGTACTATCATTAATTATCAAGGACTACGAATTAAAGCCGAATGCGTTCATTATTGATTCAGCGAAATACCTGCTAGACATTGGAATTGGCGCATCAATAGGTATGGGACCTGCTCAAACTATAAATTCTGGTCCTTGGGATTTTATTCAGGATGTGTATCAACATATCTATGACATTAGAAACTATCCTCCCATCATTATTCAGCCTCAAGTATTTAATATGAAATCGGATGATCCCTTACCAGTGTATTATTCGTTACAATTTCCCAATGCAACCGAGTTTAAACCCAGCACTAGAACAAAAGTAAGTATTATTTCTGATTTACATGAAATTCAATCGCTGATGAACCGATTTAAGCGTGATCTGCTAGCCGATCGATTTAATTTACAGGGAACGTCTCTTTTTAATTTGTTTCAACGGGTAAAATATGATTATTTTCACAATACCACCGAGTTGCATCGAGATATGAAGCATACTGCCGAAATGGCCTCCGATCCAATGTTGAGAACAACGATAGACGGAAAGACTCACCAAGAATTTCCTGCATCGTGTTTGTTTGGTCGTGGTTGTATTCGGATCTCTAAACAAAAAACGGATTAATGAGACAATACATAGAGCCAGCGCGTGCGCTGGGTCTCTGTTTCAACGGTGATTAATTTTATTTGGTTAAGATTGGCTTGATTAGCGTATAACTCTATTTCATCATAGGTGGCTTCATAGGTGTGGACAACAGAATCGTTGACGCGGGTCAAAAATGAACGGTAAGCAAATTCTTCCGTACCGAGCGGCTTAACATTCATGGGAATGGTATCAATAATTAAATAGCCATTGGGATTTAATTTTTTTGCGAGGTTACGGATGATGAGCGGCTGTTCCGAAGGATGAAATTCTGCAAGACCTGACCACAGTAATAATATTACGTCAAATTTTTGCTGAATGACGGTTAAATCGTGAATATCACCATGTATGAGAAGCGCATCCTGTCCAACGTATTGTTTAGCACTTTCGTATTGTGCTTGATTACGCTCGATACCTATAATAGTTCCGAGGTAGTTTTGAGAGCGTAAGGCATGAATTACCCGACCATATCCCGAGGTAACGTCCAATATGGACTGGGCATTTTCCCAATAGGGCTTAAGTAATTTGATGTCGCATCCATTTACTAAACCAGCTTTTTTAGCAAAAGTACGTAAACCTTCCCCGGATAAAGATTGGTAGAACGGATCATTATCATAATTCGTCCAATGATGATGTATGTTAG
Organism: Legionellales bacterium; assembly: GCA_026125385.1. Taxonomy (NCBI): domain Bacteria; kingdom Pseudomonadati; phylum Pseudomonadota; class Gammaproteobacteria; order Legionellales; species Legionellales bacterium. Next base: position 39,396 of record JAHCLG010000020.1, on the reverse strand, counting down.
GCGCATCTAAATTATTCATAAGATCAGATCATTATTTCGAAACCAGATCACAACATAAAATTGATATTCATATTTAGGCTCCTTTTTTAGGACTCTAAATACGGCTCCATTAATACAATCCATTCAATGATATTCCGCAACGGTGTTATTCATGTTTTGATTACGGTGACGTTAAACGTTATTTATTTTATAGCATGACTATACCACAACGACGAAATTAATAGGAACACCCTCTTAAAAAAGTAGGAAAATATTATGGATGATCGATTTTTTTATGTTATCGCACGGCAGCACTTTTTAAGTCATGGCAAGAAAATCACTACCCGACGACTAAATAAGCCGCTAAAGAAAATGGCGGCGATGTTAGGTTCATGTTGGCTAAAGAATAACCTCGGCGCTAGAGCACTAAAAATGTTATTTCAGCAAGAGGAAGTGAAAAAGTCTTTAATGGATCATTACTGTTTAAATTACTTTCAGATCCGCACTCAATACTATGCGCGTATTTTTACAAGAATCACTGAGATCTTCAATTTATTCTCACGATCCGGTGAATTCCGCGATGGTGAATATGATATTTTTTTAAATAACAGGTATAAAAATTGTGCAAGAGCGTTACTGTTTGGGATGGAAGCGAATGGAAAATATTGAAATAAAATTTACCGGAAAATTAACCCTAGAGCCGATGAATATTATCTATAAAAAGAAAAGCGCTCTTTTAGCCTATTTTGTGTCAGTAGATCCCATAAATTCAAATTATACAGCCATTAATATTGATGGAACGTGGCGCTCTAATCATAGAGTAATTTACTTATGCGAAACATGGAGTACAGAGCGGTGCGATTTTATAGTGGAAAGATATTATCGTGTTAATGGGCATATCTTAAAGCGATCCCTAATAATCAACGATATAAAATATGAAGTAGCAGAAATTTTCGCCACTCAAATAACGGAAGTTGAATAAAATCGTTAATTAAAAAAATACATGCAAAACAAGGGTGGCCATATGATTAATTTTAATGAGGAAGAAAATACTGTGGATCAATACACACTGGATTCTCTTATTAGTAGTCTACATCATAATTTGATGATTATTACGTATGAAATAAAAAAAATTCTAGATTCAAACAATATTGATTTTGATAAAGAGCTTACTGTAAAAATTACCGATTCTCTTAGCAAATTAAATTGGGCGAAACAGCATCTCGATATCCTGAAAAATCAACCTGAAGGATCACCACCAAGGAAGTAATTTATGAACCTTTTAAATCACGAGGATGATCATTTCCAACGTCAAACATTGCAATATTTTATCAGAGAAATTAGGCAGATCACGCATTGGCGGTTGAGTAAAATTGCAGAGTATAGTGGAATTTCGCCGCGAGTATTGTATGCAGTTATGAATAACGCTATCGGTAGAATTTCTTCTGAATGCTTTGATAAGATCTTAGGTTTTTATTGTGTGACATGCTATGACGCAAATGGCCACAAGATAATTTTGCAAAAAATGGCTGGATCTTGATGTTTGAGACCCTGTGGAAGATTTTACAGGTACTGTATTAGGGAGCTATTTGAGGTTAGGCCGGGATCGTGATCGCAAGTTCCGTACCTTATGTCCTTTTTAGAGTCAAATTCTGACACGAGGTCAATGTGTTAGTATTCGCTGGACTTTGTTCGTATTTTGTGCAATAATGTACAAAAAATTACCAATCAGATGGTGAGTGCACCTATATAGTACATTAATTATATAGCACTAGAAAATTTTAGGATATGCCAATTGTGTTCCGTCTAAATCCTAGCCTGATTTATTTTATTACGGGAAGGGGTAGCTCAATGTGGGTTAGAAGATACTATTCGCCATCTTTTCCGTGAAACGATCGAAGATCCTAACTTCGCCAGAGATGAAGAACTCGCTTAAGTCTTATTTTTTTGTAAAGCCGATAAAGGCAAGGATAAAAAACACGGTTCACTTCCATGTGATCTAAAAGATAGTATCCTTATTCATTGCCGTGCTGTGTGTCAGCCGTTGCATCATAGCGGATCTCCAAGCATTTGCCATCAGACGACGGCTGAAATCCATACGAGTCAAAATCTCACACGGTGTCATTGACCCTCTTCAATCACTCATTTCGAGGTTGTTTTTCATTGATTTAAGTATTTCTGGCCTAATTTACCCATCAAACACTGAAAACACGTGGGTTAACCTGTTCATTGATACCATTTATCCACTCTTTACTGACGTTCCACTCACCCGCTTGTAAACAGCTTGTATTTATATGGTCATTTTTTGACCATTAATACGCTACCCTAGGATCATCAAGGCACGTTGCCATCTGCCCAACTCTTTCTCACAACCTTATCCACAGTTTGTGTGGGTAAAGGATTGCCACCAATAATAATAAAGGATATTTGACCTAGAGTGATAAACAAAATCTATAGTGCCGAACTGATGACCCTAAGCCAAACAATAAGTGATAGGATAAAAATCATCCGCATTGACAATAAAATTGAGTGGATACAGAACTTAAGCAGCATCGTTTACATCTACTCTTAACCGAATACCATCACGATCAATCATATCTTGCAAACAAAGTCTAATAAATTGTGTAACAGAGTATCCTAGTTTTTGCGCATATTCGGCTGCCATTTTGGGACTTGCAAACCGTCTGCCATGCTCAATATCACATAAATATTGTTTTGATATATTTAACTTCTCTGCAAATTCAACTTGTGATAATTCTTCACATTTACGAATTGACCATAAGAGATTTCCCAACGTCAATTTTTTGCCGGATATTTCTTCTAACATCTTTAGTGCTTCGCGATTTTTTGATTTAGTACTCATGCTTGTTCACCTCAACTACGGAAACAAAATGAATTTTGTTTGATTCATCAATAACATATATAGCTCTATAAGCTCGGTTTAAGCGGATCGAGCGCTGCCCTTTCCGATTTCCTTTAAGTGGCTCATCATGATAACCTGGTATTTTTTGTGCTGCTTTTAAACCGCTTTCAGCAACTAACTCTATCCATGATCCTAACTTTAAGACAATATGTTTCGGTAGACACTTTAAATCTTTTATCACATTTTTTGAAAGTTCAACTTTATATATATCCAATAGTTAACTCCTTAATTACCAATAGTACTCTATATTAGGGTACTTGTCAAGAGCATAAAGAAAGGTGCGCTCCAAGCAATGGCGAGCAAATAGGGCGGCAGCTCAATCTGGGTTCTAAAGGTTTTTTAGAATATTCAATATAATCACGCAGCGCTTGATTCATCCGCGATTGATAACCGCGTTGTGTGGGTGATTGATCGCGAAACCAGGTTAAAATATCCCGATCAATGCGGATCGTAATACGTTCTTTGTTATGCAGTTTCTTTTCGCTGACTGTGTTGTCCTTCACAATAATGACTCCTAGCCGGTGATGTTGTTTAAGTTCACACGGAATACACTATCATAGTTGACCAATTGATTAAATCCTTTCAACCCAGATGAACTATCCCATAGTTAAAATGATTCAGGCAATGTGTGCGAGATGTGATCGTAGGTCGGGTGATTCAGCTCATGACGCAGGGTTTTCCACTGGGGTAAAAATTGTGTCATGAGTTGATAAAATCGTTGACTGTGATTTGGTTCGTGCAAATGAGTGAGTTCGTGAACCACCACATATTCGATGTGCTCGATGGATTTTTTAGCGAGTTCTAAATTATAAATAATTTTCTTTTGCTGGTAATGACAAGAACCCCACCGCGCTTTCATTTTTCGAATTACCCAGTTTTCAGCGTGTTTACCAACAATCGGTTGCCATTTTTTCATTAACTCGTTAATTACCGTGCAGAGTTGTTGTTGATAAAAGGTATTTAGAATTTTTAGGCGATCTTCTCGCGTCGATCCTGCTTTGGTATACATAATAAGCCGATTATCGACGATCATAACACCCGCGTGGGTGGCTTCTATTAATTTTAGTGTATAAGATTGTCCAAAATACACATGCATTTCATTATTGATAAATCGTGAAGCAGGCAATACTACATACGATTTTATTTTGGCAATATGGCGATGAATTTTATCGAGATTGTTACTGACAAAATGGTGTAATTGTTGATCGCTAATATGAAAAGGTGCGGTGATCGAGAGATGACCGTGAGGGGGTGAAATGGTTAATCGGGTGTGTTTTACCGATGTTCGCTTTACTTCGATATTAAGATTTTCAATGGTTAGATAATTTTTTTTCACGATCTTACTAATCCTTAACGTATTTTGTTTAATTTAATTTTTGCGACGAAAAAAATAAATCTTTGAGCACCTCAAGGTGAATAAACAGATCTTTTAACAAGGCTAAATGATGTCTTGCCCAGTGCAATTTACTCACGGTATCAGAAAATGTTCCCATGAATGCTTCGTCAAATTCAATGTTATGGTGATCGAGTACTTTTTTTAGATACGTGGTAAGGTGAGTCATATTGATGGATAAATCAAGCAAGAGATCTTCAAGGTTGTTACGTACGTTCATATTAATACCCTCTCATGTGATTAACGCTAAGTATTTTTAATGTTCGGATCACCTGTTTTTTCTTGATGTGATAACGCGATCGGGGTGTTGCCATCCGTAATGAGGTGGTGCAAAGCGACGTTAGGTCGGTGGTTATTGTCATTGCTTAATCTCCTGTGAGTTTTGTTTAAGGAAGTTGCGATAGCTTGAAAAACTATATAGTTATTAATGTCAATGCTAATTTGACTTTTTTCTTACGATTTAGTTATATTGAATACTAATTTTTATCTCAAGTCGGCAATGATCGCAATGAAGACCCGTTGGGAAAAACAAGCTTCCACGCTGTTAAAAATAGAGTTAACACGACGTGATTTTACTTATGAAGATTTACGCTTAGCGTTGTTACAGTTAGGTGTTGAAAAAACCACTTCTAACTTAACAAAAACGATTAACGAGGGTAAATTTCCATTTGCCTTTTTTTTATTGTGCGCGGAGGCATTGGGCATAGAAGATCTTAGGTTAAAATAAATAAAAGAATATTAACCTCGCCATCTTTTTGAGCACTGTTATTTAATATATATTCTTTATCCTAATTACTATTAATACATTCGTCTATATTAAATTGATATTTAATTTTTAACTTATCGGCTAATATTTTTTTGCCATTATCCACAAGCGGTTTATACCACAGCATATAAATATCATTATTTGATAGGATCTTAGTTAATACTGTTCGCTTTTCTTCTGCTAACACATCGATAGCACAAGCAACCAGCCATTTAGAGGGTGTCGTTTCGCCTTTTGCCATTCCTTCGATAGCTTTGGGTGAATAACTTTTATCTTTATTGAATAATGTGTTGGCTTTTTGATGTAATTTTTCTGATTTATTTCTGATAGCAAGTAATTCAGAATAGATTGCTTGAATTTGTTGCGTACGATCAATTTTTTTATATTCAGCTAATCCGAGCTTATCTAGAATGGCAAGCGCTTTGATTTTATGTTCACCCGAGAGTTTACTGATGCTAATTTTTAATTCTTGTATAATAGCAACCAGCATCGAGTCAAAGATATTGATATTTATCCCAGCATCATCACCAATTTTGCTCAGCTCTGCTATGGCATCAATAAAGCTCAATGGTAATCGAAACCGATAATCGGATTGTTCATTCAAGACTAATTGTCCTAAATGATTTTTAACGGCATCGATATTTTGAATATAATGTTTAAGTTCAATTTTCTGATCATCATTAAGGTGATCCCAGCCCTCAAATTGACTGGGATCGTCTGCTATGAATGAACCATACGTTACTTTTAAATCGGGTGTTTTCACATAAATTCGTGGCGAGCGTTTTAAATTACGTTTTACATCAAAACCGAGTTGTTTCATTTAGTGTTTACCTTCAAAAATTTGGAATTTAACGTCACGAGCATAGCGATATGCCCATTTTCTAGCAATGCTTAACAAGGTGGTTAATTTTCCGCTATGCAAATCACAATAGACGAGTTTTCCACGACAGCCGTATTTTTTTGCACAACGCAGTATAAAAATAGGAGTGTTGATCACACCGCCTGCTAAATATCGAATGTAAGGTAATTTAAGCGCATTAAAAGCCGATGGATCAATATGTAATTTGATTAGCGCATCAGGGCATAGCCTGTAGAGTTCAATTTTAGGTTTAAATACCTTTGGTGAGACTTTATTAAAATAAGTAACCCCTGATATTTTAATCAGGTAGCCGGCGCGACTTAAACCCCCGCCATGACGGGTATAATAGGGTTTTTCACCTTCGTATCGTGGTATGACTTTATCTTGACTGTAGAGCATAATTAAATTATTTACCGTCGCATCGAGACTTGCTTTTATTTGACGGTGTGTCGCAAGCTCTGAGTCTAATTGTTGAAAGCTATCAATGGTGGATTGGATCCCTTTCTCATTTCTTTGAGTTATTTTTGTTAAATCCACGTTAATGGTATAGGTAGGATAATGTTTTAAGTTTCTTAATTTTTTAGCCAACGTTGGGAAAAAGATCAAATGGCTTGCTGTTATTTCGGCATTGCCTACAGGTTCTTTGATAAAGAAATTGTTAAACTGTGGATCAAAGTAGACATTCGTATAATGATCGTAGCAAGGATAAGTTCTTTTAATAATATGTGTAAATGAAATATCTTGTTGCAAAGCAAGATTACTGGGTTGTGGCTTTAACTCTATCATTTTATCTTCTCCTGATTTTATGTCTGATGCTGGTAGTAGCTAATAAACACTGTAAACCGTCTTAATGAAAGTTCACTAGGTTCTATCATAAGCTTCAATTATCCATTCGTCAACAAAAATATAGAATAAAAACATCTAAAATAAAGATATAAAAGATTGACAATTAGCGGGGATTATCAGATAATGAATTCGTTCAATACGAACATCAGTCAACAACATTAGAGGTATTAATCATGAATAAATTTCAAGCATTGCAATTATTGGGCTTAACAGGCTCCATCTCAAACGAAGACATTAAACGCGCTTATCGCTCCAAGGCGAAAGAATTTCATCCTGATCGCAACTCCGCTGGTGCTGAGATCATGAAAATGATCAATATTGCTTATGAACTCGTAAAAAATGAAGAAAACGTCACTGTCTATGATAATCAGATCATGAGTGAATACCCTGAAATATTAGCGGATGCGTTACGCGCTATCCTCAATTTAGGTCTTAATATTGAAATATGCGGGTGCTGGGTTTGGGTTGATGGCAACACAAAACCACACAAAGACATATTAAAAAACGCAGGGTTTAAATGGGCGGTTAAAAAGGCAAAATGGTATTTTCGTCCAGCTGAAAAACGTTCACGTCGTTATGGTGCTACTTGGTCTATGAATGAGATCCGCACTGCTTACGGTAGCCAAATAATTAGAGAGGATCAAAAAAAGCTTAGTACGTCAGCTTAATACTTGTTATTTAACGGGGGCTTTATAAAAAGTCCCCAATTAAAAATTACTCAATAAGCGGCTTGGTGTTGACTTGATATATATGTTACATTGTATTATAATACAGTGTATAATAGCAATGGATGGTGAAATTTGAAGTATTACAAAGTTAAAAAATTTGCAATGGAATCTAAAAGAGCGGAGGTATCCGATCATTTACTGATTGAAACGGTGACGGATTTTTTTACTCTGGATGAAAAAGGACAGCAGCGATATTCATTAGGCGGTGGGCTTTATAAGCTTAGAATAGCGTCTAAAGCGGGGAAAGGAAAAAGTGGTGGCAGCCGTAGTATTCTAGCCTTTAATCAAGGTGACAAGGTGATCTGGCTACATTTGTTTTCCAAAAATGAAAAAGACAATATCACGAAGAGTGAATTTAAGAAGTTAAAAGTACTCGCTGAAATTTTACTTAAACTGAATGAACAAGGGATCACTCATATGATTGAATTGGGTGAACTTTATGAGGTAAATCATTATGTCTAATTTAAACGATACCATTCATGATATTGCAAGAGGGTTGTATAAAGCCGATCTTATTGACAAGAAAACGTTACGAGATTTAACGGATGATGAACGGCCTGAATTGATCACCTACACCGGGGAAGACATCCAACGCTTGCGAGAACGAGAAAAATTAAGCCAGGCGGTGTTTGCTATGTATCTCAATATTAGCCCTGAAATGGTGAGAAGCATGGAGCACGGGCAACGACGCCCTCAAGGTGCGATTTTAAAATTATTGAATATTGTTGATAAACACGGAATATCTATGCTGTCATAATAATTTTGCCAGGTAAAATAAGTGCTACCATTAACGTGTTTCTCTTTTTTTATCTTGATGAAAAGCAAGATCGCCTTTTAATCTCCAACGACTGCGAACCTGCTCTGCTTGTGGTGATTGTAATATTTCAGCGGCTTCTAACAACAAACCGAAAATAATTGCGGATGGTTCGTTGTCTAACCCTGCTTTTTTTATTAACCCACCCAATTGAATTTTGCGGCGGGTATCTTCTTTACGTTCCAGCATGCGCGTCCGTTGATACTGACGAATGAGTTTTCTTTGCTGAGCCATGACTTGCTTTAGTTGTTGTGGTGTTTTTGCGTGATTTGAGAAATCGGGCACCGTGAGTTTCCCACTCCTTAAGCTTTGCGCTTTTTTCATTTAAGGCTTGAGCAAGTTCATTAAATAAGGCTGCAAAGATTTCATCGGTTGCGGTTAAGACGGTAAAACGCTCCGCTAAATTAGCGATCTCAGTTTTACGTTTTTGAATGAGTCTCGTTTCTTCTTCAATTAATCGTTGTTTTCTTTGAGCGAGCTCTAACAGTTTATTTGCATATTCTGCCATGGTATTTTCCCCAGTTAATTTTACAAAACCATTATTAACCATCAAAGTGGCGCAGCCACAACCGAGTACGGGAGGCAATGCTCACGTAGAACGCCCGCCACGCAGTAAACAAGAACACAGCCGGTAAACGGGCGTATAAGGCGAGCTTGCGAGCTAACGGTGCGTATCGATCTTACTATAACGCCTTGTACTTTCTATGCCACTATTATTTCATTAAACAGACGCCACCCCTTTAATGAATAAAAAAATTTCCGCCCCACCTAAAAATAAAAAAGCGTAAAAAGATTAATTTACCAAAAAATCGAATTAATAATAACAAAGTGCGAAGCACCCAGCAAGTCTATTGCCAAAATAGCGCACTTATATATTGCTTGCGCAACATCTGTGCTAACGCTACAATGAAATGGATTAATTTATGATGATTTTCAAGGAAAAGTTTGCCACAATGGCCATGTATCATCTTCATGTCAAAACCGTATCACGATCACGTGGGCAGAATGCTATTGCTTCTGCTGCTTACCGACGTGCAACAATGATGTATGATGAACAAGAAGGTGAAACCTATGACTACAGAAAAAAACACGGTGTTATCTACAGTGCCCTACTTGTTCCTGACAATGCGCCGGACTGGGCACAGCGTTTAGCGTCTAATGGCGTACTTAAGCAGAAAGCCTATCCATTACTGGCACCGAAAATAATGAACCCCCTTCCACAAGACTCTGCTGATCAACATAAAAGCTCTGAAGTATTGTGGAATTTAGTTGAACGAACCGAAAAGCGTAAAGACTCACAATTAGCCCGTGAGGTAGAATTTTCATTACCCATTGAATTGAATGAAGAGCAATCCATTGAGCTTGCTCGTGAATTCATACAAGATCAATTCGTAAGCGTTGGCATGATTGCTGACTGGAGTGTTCATTGGGATATAGGCAATCCACACGTTCATGTGTTATTAACCATGCGCAAACTTACTGAAGAAGGTTTTGGCGCCAAGGTTACGGCGTGGAATAAAAAAGAGTTATTACAAACCTGGCGCAAAGCTTGGGCCGACTATGCGAATTTTCATTTACGCATGCACGGTCACGGCGAGCGCATTGATCATCGCTCCTACAAAGATCAAGGCGTTGATCTTTTACCCACGATCCATCTTGGTAAAGCGGTTAAAGATATGTCAGCTCGCGGGTTAGACACTGAGCGGGTTAAGCAGTCGCAAGCCATCTGTCAGGAAAACTTAAAGCGCATTGCGAGCAATCCGCAGTTGCTTACTGCTAAAGCAGAAATCAGCCGTGATCATTTTACCCATGAACATGTTGCAAACGCGCTCAGTACTTATGTCAATAACCAAGATAACTTAGTAACCCACACTAATCATCCGATCTCTCCTGAAATCACCGCGCAAATTCTTTCTACTCTGGCCGCTGAAGAACAACCGGCGGCAAAATGGATGACGCCGGAACGTATTGTAACGTTACTTAAAAAAATTGAACATCATGATGCCGTCTTCAATGAACGCACACTAGCCACAGCGTTAAGTGCGGAAATCGCCGATGCTGAACTTTTCACACAAGCACTTACGGCAATTAAACAGAGCAATTTACTCCTGCCTTTAGGACTAGGCGAAGATGGACGCGAGTACTATACCACGCAAAACATGTTTACCCTTGAAAATGAGGCTATCACGTTAGCGGATACCCTTCATCAAACCCATCATCATCGGATCACTCATCGTACTATCAAAAATGAACTGGCTCGCTATGAAAAAGAGTCGGGTAAACAGTTAACCGATGAACAACACAATGCCGTTAAACACCTGTTAAGTAAGCCTGCTATTCGCTGTTTGGTTGGCCGCGCCGGTACCGGCAAAAGTTTTTCGCTTGGCGCGGCTAAAGCGGTGTGGCAGTCTCAAGGGCTGAATGTTTACGGGGTTGCACTGTCAGGGATCGCGGCCGACGGGTTAGAGCGTGACGCTGGCATTCATGCTAAAACCATCGAATCCTTCAATTACGCTTTAGAGAATAATCATTTAACGCTGGATAAAAAATCGGTCGTCGTCATGGATGAAGCGGGCATGACTGATAGCGTGTCAATGTTAAAAATATTGAGAGCCGTTACAAAAGCAAACGCTAAACTGGTCTTAGTGGGCGATCCTGATCAACTACAGCCGGTCGGGCCTGGCGCGATATTTAGAGCGATGCTTGAGCGCTTTGGATTTGCTGAAATACAAACCGTTTACCGTCAAAAAGTGGAATGGCAGCGCACCGCTACGCAACAACTCTCCGCTGGCGATATAGCAAAAGCCATTGACGCGTATGATGAGCATCAGCTTATTGAGTTGGTAACGGATGAACAAGCTGCTATTGCAAAATTAGTTGACGATTGGAAACGTGCGGAAGCACCGCTTACTGAGCGTATTGTCCTTGCTTACCGAAACGAAGATGTTGATAAGCTCAATAAAGCGATCAGAAGCGCTCGTATTCACGCACAGCAATTAGCACCCGGTTATGAGGCTTATACGCAGCACGGTACACTTTTACTCGCCAAAAATGACCGTATTTTATTTACTAAAAATAATCCTAAACTCGGTGTAAAAAACGGTCGTTTTGCGACAATCACTCACGTTGATATCACAGAATCAGGCCGAGTTTTATCGATTGAGGCGTTACTCGACGGTGAGAAGCAACAACGTGTTCGCTTTACTCCCCAAGAATGTCGCCATGTTACCTACGGCTACGCAGCAACTGTTCATAAATCACAGGGCACCACGTTTGATGAAAGTTTTGTGTATCTGGGTAAAGGCGGCTGGTTACGGCAATTAGTTTACGTGGCGTTAAGCCGTCACCGCTACAAAACAAAAATTTATGGTGATAAAACACACTATCCCACGGTTGACGACCTAAAGCGAGATCTAAGTAGGCTCGCCCTAAAAGACAGTATCCTTAATTTCCCGAAAGCTTTTGCGGAACGTCGAGGGATTGAAATCACCAAAAAATTAGAAAATGATTGGAAAGAAACGCTAAAACGCCATTTTAAATCACTGGCAGCGGATCTCGCCGAAAAAATAGAATTCAGGCTTCGTCCTGAAAAATACCGCAACCAGATCCATGCGCAACTTGCACAAGAAAATAAAATTGAGCGCATGTATGAGCGTCGGCAAGATGCCGTGTTAGTGGCACAATATTTTGATGCCCATTGCGAAGTGGGTAAAGCTTGGCAAGCCTTAGATACTAAAATGCAAAAAATGGGGTTAAAGCCTCAAGATTACGCTGCAGAAAATTACGCTATTCTTAAAATCACCGGCGAATTTAAAGCGTGTGAGCAAGCATTTCGACGACGTGAAAAACTGGCATACCATATTATGCAGGATAAATCGCGCTATGAACATGCGATCACGATTTATGGTCTTGATACCCTGGCGTTAGAAAAATACGCAATACAATACAAAAATCGCTTGGTAATGCAAGACTATACACAATTAGCGCACAGCGGAAAAATGGTATTACGCGATAAATTAGCTTGCCAAATAATGGAAAATATCAAGGCTTACTATCCTCTATTTCAGCATTTAACGTGGATGCAAAACCTAAGAGAACAAGTACCAAAACATGTTAAACGCAAAACACTCAAACACTTATCAAAAGAGGAACGGCAAGCATTCCGAACCCTAGAAAACTATACTCAACTGACGCACAAAATTGGCCAAATTTATCAAATGCTGAAAACATCAGCATCGGAAAATAAACCGGTTTCGCGTCAGCAAGTATTAGATCTTGAAATGCTTCAAGCACAACGCAATGAATTAGCTGATCATATTTTTAGTCGTGCCGATCGCTTTGAAACCGCACTAGATTTTTATCAAATTGGAAAAACGACGTTACACTTAGCCAATGAAACATTAAAACCGGAACATGAGCAATGGGCCACCAACCGCTGGTATAAATTGCAAATTTATGCCGCGCAGCACCGCAATCGCGAGCGGGTCAATCATTATCTTACTGCTATTGCGGAAAAGAAGATTGATGAGCGTCATAAAATCGCCCATGCCATTACTACCGATGCAAGCGCCCACCATGGATCTATTTTAGCATTAGGCAATAATGAAGATTCCAAAATTCTCTGGCAACAAATTCGTGCTGACGCCAAAGCGTTTGAGCGTGAAAATTTCATGGTGAAATTAACTGCTGAAGAAAAAAATGCATTTTTAATGGTAGAGCGCTATGTCGAAGCAAGGCGTTCACACGGAAGGGCGTGGCGCGAAATCTTTGAAACGAAAAAGGTGTTAGATACTGAACATAATCCCTCACATAAAATACACTTTAACCGAGCAAAAACGATTGCCGGTCGCTATACTCAATATCGTGATCGTTGCGCCGATAACGTACTAGCGCATTTACAACCCGCTTTAAAAGCCTTGCGCTACTTTAACATCGATGTCAATGAACTCAATAAACCGGCTTACAATGAGTTATGTCGTCAGCGAGTGATAAATTATATTGCCAACGTTACTCAAGGCAACAAAACAGAAACTTCAAAACTTGCTTATGAAATTTTACGCGATCCAGGCGCGCACTATTATCTCTTAAAAGAGCATCAAATCAATCAGTATGAACTTAGCCGAGCAGCGAAAACTCATCTACGGCAATTGTTATTTAAAGATCTGTCACCCGTAGAAAAACAATTATTGCGCTTAGAAAAGAAACTTAAATACGCTAACCAGCGTGTGGGTATTACCTGGCAACACTTGAATAGGCTCAGTGAAAAAGATCCTCGTCTTGCCGCAACCACACAAACATTTAATGTCCTGATCTCTCGACGCGATAATTTGGCGAAAAAATTTATTCATCAGCAATCGGAGATTGAATTCGCGACGTTATTTAATGAAATCGTACGTGAGCAATCGTTGGATTTACCTATTAACGTTACTATCGAAAAAGTAAAAAGCCAAGCGAACCAACATCAACGACGAGTCGAGGAAGTCATGCAATGGCGAGAATTATTTGATGAGGGACAAGCTATTCTATCGGATATGTCGCAAAGCAATGCCAATTTTAATCCAACACATTCTAAAATAACGCAATGGCAAGCCGTCCAAGCCGAAATGAAAACGGTAGCTAAAAACATTGAACGCGCTTTGCCGCGTTATCAATACGCGCTGCTGGATGCAGGATTATCTGCTTCCTTCTTTACAAAAGCCAACAATGCTGCAACGGAATTGCAAAAATTGATTGCCTTGACTATTAATCCTCAACCACTCACCTCTCAACAGGTTACTCTGAATACAGAACAACAGACAAAAATTACGCGCGCCATGCGGATCCTTAAAAATTCTAAACCGATTGAAAACACGTTGGCTGAACGTTATTTGCGCGAGCACCGTGGGATAATCGGTACATTACCGGAAACATTTCGCTATCATCCTAGTACTTGGAATAGTCAATTAAAACGCACGATGCCGGCATTGGTTGTGACAGCGACTTCACGTCGTCATAAATTACGTGCTATTCAACTGATTTACTTAGATGCTGAAACAGCCAACAAAGCAAAACTTCGAACCAAAAAAATGACGTTAGGATCACCCAGCGCTGAATCGATGGCCGTTATCGTTAATCGTGGCAAAAATAATCAATTGATTGCCGTCGCCGAAGGACCTGAAACGGCATTAAGCATTAAAGAAGCCTATCCTGAACTAACCGTTTATTGCACGTTAGGGGTAGAAAACTTTAAGCGCATTCCGGTTTACCCTGAAACCAAACAAGTGTTATTTTGCGCCGATAACGACGGAATAGATCCCAGTTCGCAAAAAACATTAAAAGAAGCAGCACAACAACTGTCCTTAAAAGGTGTCGATGTTTGGCAAGCAATGCCAGCGTCCATTCCAGGGTTAAAGAAAACGGATTTTAATGATGTGTTAAAAGTTCAGGGTGTTGAAGCTATTCGCGAACAATTAATCGCGGCTCAACTTCTTAAACCTGCCATGAACGCCGCACGACAAGAATTTGAAATGGCTCAACACCTTAATACCTTGACCGAACACACCACACCCCTCAAAGCAGAACCCGCCGTTGACGCTTTGCCTATACAGAAAAAGGATACGTTTACTGAGATTAGAACCCTGATTAACACCTTAGATACTCTTAAACAAAACGCGGAACAAAATCGTGCGCAAATTTTATTGCTGGAAAAAACACTCAAAACCAAAGTGAAATGGTTAACGCAAAATCCTACACGTTATGATGAGTTAAAAGCCAATGATCCAACACTGGCGGCAAGGGTCGCGCAATTAGCAAAAAGCTTGCGGGTTAAGCGATGACATCTTTGGAATGAAAGACCATCAATTCTTTATAATTTATATTAAGTCATAAGAATTTTAATTCCTATTTGAATAAATCATCTAATGTCACAACCGCATCAATTAAACGATTAGAATAAGCATTGCTTTTCAATCCATTAGCAGTAATCATTGCCATAAAAAGTTGTTTTGATGTTTTGGTTTTTTCACGAAATACTTCGACCTTATGTTGTAGAGTTTTTGCATAACTTTTATCGATCACAAACATTTTTTCCGTATATTTAATCTCACATAAGGTAATGGCACTATCATTTCTGTCAATAATGAGATCAATCTGTGCCCCACTTTCCAGTTCTTTTCGTGGTTTAAATATCCATGAACCGATTGCACTACTGGTTTTAATATTCAATGCGTTAATTATCTGTTTACTGTGCTTCATACAGATTGCTTCATAAGCATAACCTGACCACGCATAATAAGCTGGTCGTTGACTTTGTGTTAACCAATGTTCCTGAGTAAATCGTTTTTGTTTTGAGTGCAGCCAGTGAAAATAAAACAAACAAAATTCATCGATCAATTTATAATATTCGCCTCTATCCTTTCCCCAAGGAATGTATTCTTCGATGAATCCCGTTTCACACAATTCTCCTAAACGCTTCGATAAACGACCGCCACCAGAAGATAATAAGGTGTTTGATTTAATTTCTGATCGACTCATTCCTTGTGTTTTTTTTGCGATCAGAGATACAATTTCAATATAAGCATTGGCATTCTCAAACAATGAATCAAATAGTTTTGAAAATTCTTCTTTCAACGGAGCCTCCCTATCAAAAAAAATCTTTTGAATATTCTGCTCTGCAGATAACCCAGGCTCAACATATCTTAAATAATAGGGTATTCCACCTAATGCCATATACACAGATACTATGTGTCTATTATTTAACTTAACTTTTCTACTCTGGAGATAAGCTCTCGTTTCAGATAAATCAAAAGGAGCTAATTTTATTTGCGAAGTAATTCTATTATGTAATCCACCTTTATTATAAATAATCTTTTTAATTAGCCATGAGGCAGAAGAGCCGCACACAATCAGAATTATGTTAGATGATTTTGACCAATAATGATTCCAATAATAATCAATTTCTTGTAGAAGCCCTGATTTCTTGGTGGCCATCCATGGTAGTTCATCTAAAAATATTACTACTTTTTCAGTCGCCTTTGAAATTTGCTTATGCAATATGCGAAAAGCCCTACTCCAGCTAGTCGGTACTTCAATAGCAGTGCCATCAAAGAATTGATCGGATATCGCCTCTGAGAATTTAGTTAATTGTGCTTTTAAATTACCCTTTTGCAATCCCGTGGCATGAAATAAAACACATTTCTTATTCTCAAAAAAATCACGTATCAAGGTTGTTTTTCCAACGCGTCTTCTGCCATAAATGACTAAAAACTCTGCTTCTGTGGAAGTATACAACTTATTTAATATTTTTTGTTCCGTTTTCCTACCTATAATCATGTTTGTTTCCAGATGGGCCACTTATAATGCTATTATAGGTGGCCCATCTGGAAAAACAACTAATTTATATGGGCCACTTATGAATATATTATAACCGGCCCATCGAGTTGAGCGTTAAACAAGACAAAGCTATCGTCAATAAAAAGCGCCTTTCGTGCCAAAAAGTACAGCAAGACTTGCTGATTAAGAACTCTAACTAAAAACCAGCCACTCTAGACAGTTCTTCCACGGGGCACCGCTAAGCGGCCTATAATAATATTTAATGGCGTTAAAATTGAAAATTTCCTATTAATTTAATGTATCTTACCAACGTTAAACATGATTTTTACCTGATAATATGTTAAAATTATGTTTTGCAAGGTGAGTATATTTATGTCATCAACATCAAGCGAAAACCCATCGGATCCCATCACTGAATTAGTTAGAAATACATTAGCGAGTTGCGAGCTAGAAGGGATTTATTTGACTGAAGAAAGCAAACAAGAATTAAGCTTACTCACTTCAGGAAAAATGACGCCAGAAGAATTTAAGCACTATATTCTAAAAAAATATCAACAAGAACCTTAAATTTTATGGCTGATCCGTATGTTTATCCAGGCACTCAGATCCTCATCAATAAACTGAATATTAAAAATTCTGAACAATTAGAGCAGGCTGAAGCAATCCTCCTTAGCACCAATCGGATCACCTTACCTAAATTAACAACGTTTGATTATGAACATTTAAAAACGATCCACAAGCATCTTTTTCATGACCTTTATGCTTGGGCTGGGAAGGAGCGCACCGTTAATATTAGCAAAAATGAGGACCTATTCTCCCTTACTCATCGCATCAAACCCGAGTTAGATAAGATTTTTAAAAATTTACGAACTGAAAATCAGTTAAAAGGTTTATCCCCATCACAGCTTAATGAGCGAGCCGCGTTCTATTTTGGTGAAATTAATGCGATCCACCCTTTTCGTGAAGGTAATGGCCGAACACAGCGAGTATTTTTTGAGGGGTTATTTGAACAATTAGGCTATCGCCTAGATTGGGCAAAGGTTGATCGCAAATTCTATTTACAAGCAAGTATTGATAGTTTTAAACGTGATTACCGTAAACTCGAGCAAGTCTTTCATTTAACGTCAAGTCCCAATACTTTTCAGAAAACTTTCGTTGATAATACAGTACTCATTAAAGAGATTAATAATCTGATTGCATTAAAACAGAGTCCAATAGAAAACCGCTTCCAAATTACTCTCACGGAAAAACAGATACGTCAGCAAGTTAAACAACTCCAACAGAAACCTGACGATTTTAAACTATTCACGCAAAATAATCCTAAACTGGCTGAAATTATTAATCAACTTACCAAAAAATTGCGTGTTAAACGATGACTAACTGACGCGATGCTTCTCATCATCTATCCTATGATTTAGATAGCATTTGGGAGCTATCTATGATTAAAGAGTATCATTAAAACGGTAAATCCTCTTCAGCAGAGGGGTTAATCAGATCATTATTAATAGCCGATGATGATTGAGATTGCGAAGCTTGATTATCTTTACGATGACCTTCCAGCATTTGCATTTCATCCGCAACAATTTCCGTAGTATAGCGATTCATTTTATTGTTATCTTGCCATTTACGCGTGCGCAGTTTTCCTTCTATATACACTTTGCCACCCTTTTTTAAATATTCCTTAGCAATTTCTGCTAAACGATTAAATAGCACTACACGATGCCATTCTGTTGATTCTTGAAGATCTCCTGTTTTTTTATCCTTCCAAGTCTCACTGGTGGCAATGCTAATGGTGGCGACGGCATTACCACTGGGCAGGTAACGGACTTCTGGATCGCCGCCTAAATTACCG
The DNA here is from genome assembly GCA_026125385.1 of Legionellales bacterium. NCBI lineage: Bacteria > Pseudomonadati > Pseudomonadota > Gammaproteobacteria > Legionellales > Legionellales bacterium. Next base: position 20,926 of record JAHCLG010000020.1, on the reverse strand, counting down.
ATTAAAATGGCTTTATTAATACCTCTACTCATTGTTAAATATTCCTCATGATAAAAAAAATAAATCCTCGCGATTAAATCCAATCGATCGCCGATGAACGCCAGCCACAATATGATGAAACACTTCTTTATTCCCAATATTATTATTGGCATCTTCAATAATTTCATCGATCATTTGTTGTGGAACAAAAATATGATGTTGTTTTAAAACAGTTAAAAATGGTTGAATGTGGTTAGGGTGCGACTCTTCTTGATCCAAATTAGAATAATAAGGCGCATCACTTTCAAGCGGTTTATAGATCACCATAAAAAAACCTTGTAAAGGACGATCCCACCCCATCAAAACATAAGTAGGTGTTTCGTTGTGAAATACTTTAAACAGATGTTGTGACATCATTTTCTCCTAATACTGACTATTTCTTAAAAGGATTAATGTTCTTGCTCTAATAATTGATAAGGATCGGGATCATAAAGATCCGCAAATTCTGAACGCTCAAAATACAGCGCCTTGTAACAAAAAATCGGCTTTGATAAAGCTTTTTGATGGCGAATAAATAATAATTGGCTTTTATCTGGTAAATGCGGCACTTCATCGGGTGGGATCAATCGTTGCTTCGTTTCTTGCAAGGAATTATTTTTACTTTTACTTTGCTGAGAATTACGCCAACCCATACTGGTACTTTTACCATCGGAAACTCCGCGAGTTAACACGGTCGTATCACCAATAATACTGGATACGTAATTTTGTGTTGCTAAATCAGCAGGACTGATATTAAAAAATTGGACGACTTGAGAACAGGTGATCATGGATTTCGCCCCTTTTTCACCATACACTGCTTCTAAATCACTGTGAGCTTGTGTGCAACCCCAGATAGAAAGCCCGTAACCGGAGGTAAGATTATAAGCATCACTTAATGGCTTGATATAACCCAATGCTTTCAACTCATCAATGGCCATCAAAATTCGTTTAGCAGGTCGTTTTTCTGATATTAAATGGATCGGCAACGTCACCCACATGCGGATCCACGTTTTTAACGATTCAATTAAATGTTGTGGCACGACCACGAAGATATCAAGTTTATTTAAGGCTAATTCGTTAAGATCAAAATCTGAATACGTTAAATGTTCACGCATTTCTGGATATTTTAAATAATCGATAGCATTCGTCGTGGTAGAGAAAAATGAGCCTCGCTCTTCAGAATCAACATTTAACATGAGATTCGCGCTATCACGCGGCAATCCATAACCACGATCAGATTGAGCCATCAGGCCTAATAATTTAAATAATTCAGATTCAGGTTGGTTTAATAGATCATAAACGCGACATAAATTTCGATTTTCTCTAGGTTCTTCCACACACACCCAAGCAATAAATCCCGCTAAAATGCGACGTGATGCTTTATTAAAATGCAATTCCGTGGGATTGGCGTTAGGTAAGTGAGGAATTAATGCTTCTAGCATGGCATCAATTTTTTGTACCATGGTACTATCATCGTTAATAAAATCGAGCGGATTAAATCGATGAGAAGACGCATTGATTAAATGATCAAATTGTGGGGTTAATCCACGATCTTGTAATAATTTATTTCCCTCTTCACCTAATTTTGGAATAACTTTAAAGGGATCCAATAGCACTACCTTTCGACCTAATTGCTTGCGACGCCTTCCCCACACACAATAAGCTTGCCCTTTAGGCTCGATACTCACTAAAGGATAGTCATAATCCTGTTGGGTACTACAGGCCATTAATGAGCTCAACGTACTGGTGAATTTGCCACTCCGCGGTGGTGCGATGGTTAGTGCGTTGCCTTCTAAGTGCACTCTTAATAAAGGAGAAATGTTAGGATCATTGGATGCGTTGATTTGTCCTAATAAAATTCCTCGTTGCGTTGTCATCTCGTTTAAATCATCACCGTATAATAAACTAGCACAACCTAAGCTTTGATCTCGTGATAGTCTTAATGTTTTTTGAAACGGCAGTGTTTCTTTTTTTTGGGGAGAATAAAATGAAATACTGGTAACTAGATTAATACTACTCACAAGACACACAACTATCATCACTAATTGCCAAGGTTCATGACTAATATCCACCAAAATTGCAATCAATCCGTGATGAGTGGTAAAGGTATTGCCTAACCAACGATAAAAGCAATAGGCATTACTCAGAAAAGCAAGTAACAGTACAAACCGATAACTAACACGATAATCAGGATAGAAATAACTTCCCATAAAACTCACTAATATCATGAGCAGTGAAAAAACCGCTAACACAAAAGAAAAATCCAGATTTAAATACACATAATAACTTTGTAGCACGAAGAGAAAACCGACTATGCCTAAAATAATGATTAAATCGAGTTTGGTCATTACCCATTCTTTAAAATGAAACAATACCGATGTACTCATGTTTAATTTTTCACTCATTGTGCTGCATCTCGGATTGAATTAGCTTGAGTTAATATTGGATCAAACCAAATTTCTTTAATTTGAAAATGATCGAGATAGATCACTATATCTAACGTTTTTAATAAAACGTCTTGTATGGTATGAAGATCTAAATTGACTCCACTGGGTGATTGTTTAATGAGAGTCGCTATTCGATCAAAAGCTTGTTTTGCGCTGTTGGCGTGCGTGGTAGTAATTGATCCAGGATGTCCGGTATTTAATGAGCTAATGTAATCCCAGGCTTCATTCCCACGTAATTCCGCGAGCAAAATACGATCGGGTGATAATCGCATACAACTACTCAAACACTCTGTTGCAGAAAGGCGTCCGTGATTGGAACCATAGAGTAAATGGATTTTATCGGGATGATGAGGAAGTGTTAATTCATGTACGTCTTCAATGGTGATCAGTCGTTCATGATGCGGTATCGACTCAATTAAGGATCGTGCCAGCGTAGTTTTTCCCGATCCAGTTTTACCTGCAATAACAATATTTCGTTTATACACTACCGCATCCGTTAAAAATGAAACCCAATTTTTCTTTAATAAAAAATCGATAAGATGCTGATCGAGGGGTTTCATTGGTTCATCATTATGGTTAGCATTTTTATTTTCTGTGATCCCCAAAACCTGGCAGTGTTTAAATGCGCCTTCATCCACTAACTGCGAGAGTGATTTGGTGACGAGGGAATGTTTACGAATGATAATACTTAAAATCCCTTCTAATACAGCCGGTGGTTGCAACATCGTCACCCGTTCACCATCGGGTAAAATAGCATAATGTTGCGCTTGATTAGCCAGTCCATTATACGTTTGTATCGCGGTCATCAATCCTTTTAAATAACGATAATCTAGGGTTTCACAGGAATGAAAGGTTTTGCCTTGCGGCGTTTCTACTACTACTTCCATGGGTCGATTAATACGAATTTCTGTCACACGCTTATCGTCAAGATAGGGGGCTAATGGTCGTAATAACTGGCGTAATGCATGATCTTTGAATGGAGTCACCTGAGTAGCAGTCATCGCATCTCCTTTAATTCAACACACAGGTATTATTACAGTCGCTCACTTTTCTCGACGCAGGCAACGTAGGATGAGGATAATGTGTCTTTAATGAAGTGGTTTTCAGCCCATACACTGCTTCAAAACTCAAATCACGTGCAACATAAATCGCAATCCTGTCACCCTGATGCTTATACAAAGTGGGTTTAATGCTAATAGAACGTTGTAATTCATCACTGGCTAAATCTTGCGTGGCTTGTGACGTATTTCCAAAACTAATGGTAGTATTCCCATTCGCGCGTGTACTGAGATTAGAGGCGATTTGCCCAGCATCTTGTAATACACTCAAAAAAATGGCCGATCCAAAGCGTTGCCAAAAATGTTCATCGACATAACCCGGGATCCCCGCTCCCCCTAAGGGATCTGTGCCAGGACTATTGAGATCAATAATCACGCCATTCGGTGTTTCTAAGCGTTGCCAAGCCACAAAAATACGGGCTTGCCCGAGTTGTAATCCATTTTCATATTGACCGGTAATTTTCGATCCTTTATCAATTAATATGACTCGACCATTATCGGAATACACATTTTCTGTCGTGTAACACACCACCATTCCTGAAACATCCGAATCAATGCGTGTTTGTAGCGCACATCCAATTAAAGTACCGCGAGTAATCAACCAATCTCGATCACCTAACACGCCAGCCGTTTGTGAAGTTAATTGCAAGGGTTGTAATTGCTTTGCTAATCCAAAAGATTGCGTTGATAATTCATTTTTTGACATCGAGCCAGTAGTTCCTGTTCCAACCGTTGCATTTGAAGTATCTTCACCAAATCCACCACTTAAACGACGTTCTGTTAAAGGATCCATGGCTTGAGATGAATTTTGCATTGGACTCTCTCTGAAACTTCCTGAAGTATTGAGTGCTGAAGATGGTTGGGTTGCAGGAACAAATGGCAATGCTAATGGTGGCAACGAGTTAGTAATCATCGTTGTATTATCTTGCTTGTGATCAGTTTGCGTTGGTTTACGCAAAATCGCTTTCCAAGTAATAATTGAACCTAAAATCAATACGCCACCTAAAATTAGCCAAAAAAATGCTTTCATTCCCGGTTGACGTACTCGCTCTTTAGCGTTTACTGCGCCACGTGCGCCAGCAATAGAAGGTGTAGAATGATCCGCAGTTCTTTTTTTCATGGCGCACTCCTCTTCACCACGCGGATCACCGCTGGCGAAATTGTACCTGAATGATTGGCAATGCCTTCGGGATTAAATCGACGATTTACTACGCCTACAACCCGTGATCCCAAACGTAATACCCAACGTGAAGCCACTTTTTCTAACACAATCATATTATTGTCAGTGCCTTGGTTATGACGATTCACAATGGTTTCACTACCATCCGGCTCAACTTTATAAATGGTGGGTAAATCACGATCCCCTGGAAATTGAAAGTAAGTAAATCTTCCATCATCCCATACGTGGCTTGGCGCAATAGATCGTGATTGACGATCGTTTGTCATCAAGTAATTTAAATTAATAGGGCCTGCTTTTTGTGAAAAAGCACGATTTAAAACTTGGCGCGCGTTGACTGTTTTTTTATGTTCGGCTATTTCATCGGGATAGCGAAATGATAATTGATACGTGGTAAGGGAAACGGGATCGGCTAGATAATGCAATTCAAAATGATAAGATCGCTTATTAGTGACCACAATTAAATTCGTATCACCATTTTGTGCCTTGGGTTTTAAAAAAATATAATGTTCTATATGAGTAAACTCCCAGGCTTGTGGATCGCCAAAAGCATGGGCTAAATACACTTCATCCGGTTCTAATATAATTTCTGTAGCAATACCCAATACACCATTTAATTTTACCACATCATTCGGATTGTAATTCACCACTTGGATCCGATGATCAAACTGAGAAACGGCGGGTGTTACTAATGCCCACGCTGTTGTCAGCGTAAAGCAAAATAAAATCGCACTGATTAATTTTGTATTAAAATAAGAAATCATGCTGGATCACCTCCGGCTGGATTAGGAGTAGGTGTATTAAAATCTTCTGGATCAACGCGATAACTTGTCACCTGAAATCCAAGTGGATTTTTTAAACGATCGGCTTCATTCATGGGTAAATTTTTATATTGATAAGCAATCGTCGCGATCCAATTTTTTTGTATCCCGTTAAACTGCCCTGGCAAGGTGGTGATTGTAGAAAAATGAACGTCAGCGGTACCATTTTTTTCATCAGGAACAATGGAGTGAACATTCACAACAATAGTTCCAGTATCTTTTAATAATTGATCTAAAGCAGTCTTACCTACAAAACGTTGATGATAGTTTTTGGCAACGCTGGGATCGCTTAATAAGCCAACCAAATCGTAACTGTGTTGAATGGTGTGATAATCATAACTTTCTGCATTCATCACATATTGATTTAACCAATATTTATCGATGACTTCCCCATAGGAATTTTGTTGATTTTTTATAATAGAAACCACATCCGTTTGTCCCGTCGCATTATTAACGCGTAAAATAAATGGCGGTAACGGTTTCGCAAGAGTATGTTCTAAAATACCTAATGCGATGAGACTAAGAATAACAATCACACCGCATACGGCGGTGATCCACCAAGCTTTTTGTCTCGATTGAAGTATTTCATTGATATAATCGCGCTCTAATCCTCGGGTTTCAGTTAAAAACTGCTGAAAGTCATTCGCTTTCAATATTTTGTTCTTTAAAAAATTATTCATAGGATCCTCGTGATTGGATTGGATCAGATGGAATGGTCGTGTTAACTGCAATTAAATTTCCCCAATGAGGCGTGGGTGGTGGTGGAACGGTGCTACCACACGCACACAAATTGAGTAAAATAGGAATAAAAAATAGTTTTAATAACTGCTTCATGGTTATTTCCTTATCTTCCAGAAAAATCACGTTTGACTTTATTGATGATCCCGCGACCCACAGCACGAGTTCCCGCCGCTGCACCACGACCTAAACTGCCTGTTACACCACGCGTATCTAACGTAACACCGTGTGATAAACTGGCTGCCATTTGTGGGAGTTGTAAAAGAATAATGACGGTAGCAAGACTCAAAATAAGACAGCCACCAATACTTTCTGCCAGGTTAATCTGACCATCCAAATGAATGCTGGCCACATAGCCTGAGAAAAGATGCAACATAAAACCAAACACAGCAGACAATAAAATCACCAGCAAGCCATAACTCAATATTTGACTTAACCATGATTCAAAAAGACGTTCCGTTGATTTAAATAATAAAGCAAAAATAAAAAGTGGCCCGAGAGCGGCTAATACACATAACGCAACTTTACTCAAAATAATAAAAACCCCACCCACGGTGGTGATGACGACGGTTCCAATTAAAAATAAAAGTGCGAAAATAGCATAGACAATCCCTTGTTTTGAAAACATTCCCGCTTTACTAAACGCATCGGCTGCTTGATTAAAGCCTTCTGTTGCTGCTTCATCGATGAGTTCTGCGGAAGACACGTTAACATGTCCGCTTAATAAACTGGTGGCTAACGTATCCGGTAAGGTTTGAATTTGGGATGCCCACTGTGTTTGATAAAGCCCGCCTGTCGTGGCGATTGACACAATGATCCCGATCCTTAATGACTTTAAACAAAAATCCAACAGCGGCATGTTGATCACCCCATTCATGATCAATAATCCGTAGATCACAAAACTTAACGTCATTCCTGCCGTCACGATTGGCAAAATAGTGCTAATGGCATTGGATGATACATCGGTTACAAATGTGCTGGTTAATCGATCAAACTGCTGAAACAGTTCAGAAAACAAAGTAAAACTCATCATGTTCTCCTTTCATTTTTTAATTTGGGAGATGAGGACTGTTGTCATTGTTTGGGTCAAACATTTTTTGAGTTAATGCTGATGCGGCATTATCACAATTCGGATTATTCTTAAGTTCGCCTGGATCATTTTCACAACGCTTTATCATCGCTTTACGCTCAGCATCATGTGATTTCCACCATGCCACATCATGAACCACCTCTTTACTACAACTACAAAGCAACATCGATACACATAACGCGACACTCATTTTTTTAATCATTACAATCTCCTTGTGATTAATCATTGGGTAAATGGGGTAAAACAGTATTGTTGGGGTTTAATATTTTGTTACTCAATTGATCTTGTTGTTCATCAATCAATTGTTGTTCTGATCGTTGTAAATTTTGCATTAACGTTAATTTTGTTTGTTCATTTTGCACAATGGCTTGTTCGCTGGCAATTCGAGCCTGTAATTCCGCAATGTCTTTGGGATCTTGTGTTTTATTAATACTCGCCAGTAAGGATTCAATATTATTTAATCGTGACATCATGCCTTGATACGCCATTTCTCCCATCGCTTTATTATCGGCTGCCGTTTGTAATTGACGTTGTTGAATATAATGTTGTGCGTCACTCACATTCATTCCCTGTATTGTATTAGCTTCTTCTTGCAAAATGTGTTGTGCTTGCTCCGAAATGGGTGTGCCATTACGATAAACCGTTTGCCATTGATCCGGTAATGCGTTTTGAAACGTGGGATTCACGTATAAATTACCCATACCACGATTACCGGTCATGCTGTGATAGGTCGTTTGTATTTGCTGATATTCATTCTGCAAAATGGCAATTTGATTTTTGAGTTCGGCGACTTCTTCTGCGGCTTTCATCACGGCACTGGCATCAAATACTGGCAACATAGCAAAAGCGATCGACGCCCATCCAACAAATAGCAGTAACATACCTCCAAATAATTTTTTCATCATGCGATCCCCAGTATTTGATAATAGTGTGGCAACCAATTTTCAGCGTCCTCACCCACCGCCTTCATGCAATCTCGTGCTATTTCTGCTTGATCGGGAGTTCCCGATAAAACCGCTAAACTTTTTGGATCCTGGGTGAGATTAAAAGAAGCCAATCCCGCATTACCCCCTTGCTTAATTAAAAATTGACGCGAACCAGAAGGAATACGTCGATAGGCTTCAAATTCTGACAAGGTTAAACCTAAACTATCGCAGTAAATTTCTCGTGAGGCAGACGAATTTTCTAATAACATTAACGTGGCGATCTGTTGACGTATGGTGCTGGCAATCGGGCTACTGAATGCATCTTCCGGTTCTTGGGTTGCAAAAATACAAATACCATTTGATTTACGGATTGTTTTTAATTTATCTTTAATCATCGTTTGGAAATAGGGATCACTGAGCGCTTTCCAAAATTCGTCAATTACCATAATAAATCGTCTACCATCAATTAACACATTCATACGATAGATCAGTAACATCATCATGGGTCCACAGAGAGTAGGATTATCCAAAAAATCGGTCACATCAAATCCCATGGTAGTAAATTGCGTTACATCCAATGTGTCGCTGGGATTATCAAAAGCAAAACCATATTCATGTCCTTCACACCATTTTAATAATCGCGCATGTACTGAAGGTCGCTTATCATTTTCATTTAATGGATTAGGCAGTAATTGCAATAAAGTGGATAATCGTCTTGAAGAAAAATCAATGTGGGTGAGTAATGTTTCTAATGCTGTTTCAATTTCCGCTTCTTCCTGATGAGTATGGGGTAATGAACCCGGTAAAGCCGTGAGCTTCAGCAACCATTCTTTTAAAAAGGATTTATTTTTAGGAGTATGATTAAGTTGTAATGGATTTAATCCCGTCGGAATACCATGCCGTAATGAAAGATAATGACCACCCATGGCCAAAATCGCTATTTCCATACCCCGATCTTTATCAAAACACACCGTAGTAGGTTTAAATTTCTGCGATTGTGCCAGTAAAAAATTCACCAAAGTAGTTTTACCAGCGCTACTTTGCCCTACTACTAAGGTATGCCCTAATAGACGTTTTGCAAAAGCATCATCATCATCACCCGATACATGACAGCTAAAATACAGAGGTGAGCCACTCGGCGTTTTAAAAATAGTCATGGCTTCACCCCAAGGATTTCCTGTGGGTTTACCCGACAGATAATTGTGAAACGGTGAAAAACATAAAAAATTAAGTGACGTGATCGGCATGGGACGTGGACGATCGCGAAAATTACCAGGCCATTGCGCAAAATAAGCGGCTTCTAAAGCAATGTCAGACGACACGGCAATCACTCCGCTATCAGCAAATAAAGCTTTGCTTCTCGCTAAATTTTGTTGAACCTCTTGAAGACTTTCGCCCATCACCAACAAACTAGCGTGGTGTTCACCCATAATAAATTGTCTGGACTCTAACTGATCTAATGCAACCGAAATAGCATCAACTTGTGAAACAGCCACATCATTCGCATTGATCAATTGTTTTTGGTGATTTTTTAAGAATCCTCGTGCTGCAAACAACGATAATGGACAAAAACTTTGGGTTAAAATAAATTCATAAGGAGTATGCAATAATTCGTTAAATTGGCCTGGGGTCGTTTCATCATTGTAATCTTTGATATCGAGCATACCAAAATAGCGTGTCGATCCTGGATAACGAATTTCACCTACTTCTCCAAACGGATGAAATAAAATCCGTTCTTGATTTAAATACGTATTAATATAATCGCGACAAATGGGAACGGGTTGTTTATTTAAATTAACCAATAACCCTAAAAATTCCAATGCTTCAGAATAAACATGATCATTTTTATCATAAGTTGATAAACAACGTGCCCCATAGTCTTTTAATGAGTGTGCAAGCATATTATTGATTTCATCTAAACTGTTTAAACGTTGTTTTTGTAATAGTATTTTTTCTTGTACTGAACGATCCTCATGTTTAGATAAAACGCTTAATAATTTATCGGTTGTGGGTCTTATCATGACTGTTAAATATAAATCATTTACCATGAGTGGATAGTCATGAAAACTGTTTTGGTATCGTTCATTTAACGCTTGGCAAAAAATAAGATCAAAATTACCTGATCCATATTCATCAACACGTCGACGATGTAAATGCGACCAAAAACACACATTATGATGTAGCAGTCCTCGTAATAATTGATTTAAATCTTCAATCCATTTTGCTTGCAAAGTTTTGTCCGTGCATTGATGAGAACGTCCATTTAATTTCCAAACCGATAAATAGTCACCCGCGTGAGTCGCAATAACGTGATCCGTTACGTGATACGCATACGGGATCCGATCGGCTAATGTTTTTTCATTCCCCATTAAGGATAACGATCTCATTTATTTTTCCTTTTTCGATACGCCATCAGACTATAGCTTGATGCTCGCCAAACATGTCGATAGCGATTACGTAAAGTGGTATCAAGGTATAAAGCCCACAAACGAAAAATTCTGTCATCGTGTTTCGTGATCTGTTGCAAAATAATGACAGCAGGTGGTAACAACAACCAACACCAAAGCTTAAACATCGAGATCATTGCTATCACCATTGCAACCACAAATAAAGGCGTAACAGGAACACCCAAAAATATAGGTAGTCGGGTTGCTCCCTTAAATAAAGGAAAATTCTTGGCTTGCATTAGCTCACTCCTGAAAAAAAGTAAGAGGCAATGGGACAAGCACTGCCTGCGATTAATGCACCCAAAACCCAGTTGATGAGCGTTGAACGTTCGATCATAGATTTCATATAGAGCGTACCCACGGCGACTAACACTAACGTCGCAATTGCTGGTACCACAATCATTAATCCATTTCTTAAATTAACGATGCTAGAAGCTGCTGTTTGTAATCCATCTGCTCTCGCAATGGTGACGGACAAACAACACGTAAAAAATAGTATTTTTTGAATTACACGTTTCAAAAAATAATAGGATGAAAACGTCATATAATTTCTCCTGTCTGGGATGGTAATTGAAAAATATCCGTGTCCGGTTTGGCAAATAGATCCTGATCCACTCGTTTTGGTGAAATAGGTAATAATGATTTTGATGTGATCGGCTTCTTAAGATCAGGCGTGGCCGTGACATTTTTATTCAAGATGATAATATCAGGAACATGTTCTGATGCTTTTATCACTTGATTAACATAGCCATTTTGCAATCCGCGCTCAAAATTGCCCGTGTTATAACACGATAATGCGGCTGTTAAATCAGCAACTTTATTTCTCAATCGGCTGGATGCGCGTTGGTAGCAATTGCTTAAAATTTCACTCGCTGCATGCAAATTCACACAAGGATCAAACGCATTATTAATGTCTAACTTTAGACGGGAAAAATTGGCCGAGTTAATTTGCCCAAGACCCACATCGAAATTAAACCCGTTATGTAATAAGAATTGAGCAGTTTGAATGGCTTCCGATTTTGTTCTGGGTTGTCGAGATAATTGATAGTTACCATTAATATTAATACTCAATGAATTAAAATTAGATTCATGTAAAATGACGGCAGCAAGCGTACGAGGATGTATCGTTGGGGCGCAATGTTGTGCTAGCGTTTTCCATCTGAGATTATTTAAATGAGTTGCGTAAGCAAAGTTTAAAACAAAAAATAACAAGATGAATATACTTTTTAAGGAATTTTTTAGTAAGGATCGCGAAAATAATCTTTTGAGATGCAACTTCATCACTAACATCAGATCCAAACTGGGATATTGCATCTCAATACCCCAGACTAGATTTAGGCAAGCCAAGCCCCTATCTCTATTAATCGTCATTAACATCTTCATTAATTTATGACACACTAATAATCACCCTATTTATGCGATCAAAATCCTATTTTTCTCTAAATTAGATTAGTTCTTTTGCTGATTCCTCTGCTGATGAAAATCACCCAAATGTAACCACAGCTTTTTAGCTAATACTTCAACGTCTTCTTGAGTGGGTTTATCGACACTTAATAATACCTGCTCACTCACACGCAATAACCAATCATGCATGTAAATAGCATCCTTTAAATTATCTCGATATGGATTATCGTCTGAAAAAACCTGCATGGTTTAACCTTCTTTCTGTAACACTCGATAATGATCATACCAACCTTTTTTTAAAATACTTTGCGTAAAACGCAAACTTTTAAAATTTTTTAACATTATTTTGGTAAATTTCTTGGAACACCTTTAATAATTCAAACGGTAAAACAAATATCGGTTTGTTATTGAACTTTTCACGGATCTCTTGAATATGGTATTGAAACGATCGCACTGAAATATTTAATTCATTCATTACTAAGGTGGGATCGCCGTGTTTTAATAAGAGTAAACCCAGATCGGCTTGTTTTTGGGTGAGTTTTTCATGGCAGTATTGCTCGCCCAACACGAATTTAATGGTGCGGTTTTGATACAGAGAATTGAAAATGGTATCGAAGTTCTCCAACATAATGCGACCTATTACTGCAAGGGACGACCATACTCACCCAGCGGAATTTGTTTAGCCGCCCAGGCATTGACAATAAACTGAAAAATCTCTAACTCGCGGTGAAGAACAGAACCAAAGATGCGGTTAAATAAGGGAACGGCCAGCATGGGTAACAGCGAGCGGATAATCAAATCCGCTTTGGCGGGAAAAACGACGTATTGTTCAATCATGTTGTGAATAAGCTCCCAAAATAAATGAAAATACGTATCAATTTTTTCTTGGAGTAGCTCGCTATTTTTCGTTTCAATTTTTAAAAAAATAAAGCCTGTTACCTCATGCGAAATTAATTTACAAAAGACGTTGAACTCTTTAATGCGTTCATCAAGGTGTGGACACACACTAATTTTCTGAATTTTATGTTTGACTGCCGCAATTTTTGCATCCAACGCCAGTAACGCCAGTTCTTCTTTCGTGGTGACATAATGGTAAATGCTGGATTTTCCAACCCCGCATAGGTGGGCAATCGTATCAAGTAGGGTGCGCTCGTAGCCATGCTCGAGTAGTTGATTAAGCGTGGTGCGCACTAGCGTCTCTTTGGTGAGTTTCCCTGTCATGATATTTCCCCTCTTCAATACAGCTGAAATAACGCGTTACCCTTCGGACAACCGTGGCTCATCTTGCTGCGATTTTTTTCGCAGTAGTGATTGGCAGTGCTGCAAACTGATTTCACACACGGCTTGCATTGCTGAGATCTCATTGCTAGGTGCACCGCGTTTTTGCCCGAGCTCTAGCAATAAACACATTTGTTCATAATCATATTTAGCCGCGTTTAGGCTTAGCTCCAATGTCTGATTTTCTTGCTGCTTGGCTTCTTTAATTTGTTGACGCAACATCGCGGGTGGTGTCCATTTACCCTGTATAATGCATTTTTTAACGGTGTTAAGTTTTTTAATAAAATCATTCCCGGCGTTGGAAAAGCATGCGGGTGTCAGTAACACGTAGTGCATTTCGCTGAGCAAATTTTGCAGTTTGTAATTGGGCAAAAAGGCTAAACATGCTTTTGCGGTTTGCTCAATGCGTTTTTGTTGATAGTCCGTCAAGCTTTCGCCAATGATTGTCGAGTCTTCTTGCGAAATAAAAGCAGCAGCAGAGGGTTCTTGTGGATTAGCTTGAAGTGATTTGTGATCTGCTGCTGTTTTCTCTGTTGTAATCTTTGCTGTATTCTTTGCTATTGGTGACGTATTTTTACGGTCTCCATTTGGTAAATTGACCCTTTTCGATAATGCATTTTTACCTTCTCCATTTGGTATTTCGGTCTCATTCGATAACGCAAATTGATTACTTCGATCTCGCATATTTGCGTTATCGAAATTATCAATAACATAGCGTTGTTTGATCCATTCATTACAGACATTGGGGTGAAATAAAAAATAAGTCGTGCGATCGAATTTATAACGAGGATTAGGATTACGGTGAGTGGTAATAACGTTTAGGTCTTTTAATACATTAATCGCCTGGCTTATTTTCTTCTCACAAAATAATCCCAGTAATCCTTCGTGTAATTGTTTGAGCGTATGATATTGCAATAAGCTTTCATCTTGTGCCCGTTCATCACCATGATTTTCAGCAATATCGTTCATCGCTTTATTCTGGCGCGTCATCGATAATTTTGTATCATGATAGTAAGTAAAATAGGAGATCAGCGCGGCGGCACAATAATCTTGACGGGTAAATTCAATTTGCCATTTTTTTACAATGATGAGGGGATCATTGCTTGGCCTCATGACGCAGGATTCTTTCATTTAAACTCCATTTAACTAAGTATTCGAATTACCGAATATTATATATTCGTTTCGAATACTTTACAACTGTTGTAAAATAATCGGGCGAATATATTACTAACCCTTTAAGATTATTATTCAAAATAATAATTAACTGTTATTTGAGATATTCAAGCATACTGGGAACATAGTCTTTAATAAGACTTCCTGATTTTAGCTTAGTGATCAAATCAGGATTTGCAATAAATGGACGACCTAGTGCAACTAAATCAAAAGATTGTTCATTAATTCCATTACACGCCGTATGATAATTATATCCACCAGAAGTAATCAGCGTTCCCGAATATTTTGATCGTACGAAAGATGTCATCGTTTTATTTTCTAATTCGGGATAAGTAATTGAGTCATCAAAATTACCAATATGAACATACGCTATTTTTATTTTAGAAAGTTGCGCTAATAAATAAGTAAAAACCAGTTTATCACGAGAGTCCGTAATAATTTCCGCCATATGTCCTCCAGGCGAAATGCGTAACCCTATGCGTTCGAAACCAATTGCATCTCCACATGCCGTAATTAATTCTAAACAAAATCGCGACATGTTTTCTTCATTATTACCATACTCATCTATACGTTTATTGCTGCAATAATGAAGAAATTGATCAATAAGGTAGCCATTAGCTCCATGGAGTTCAATTCCGTCAAAACCTGCTTCAATGGCATTTTCAGCGGCATGAACATAATCCTTTATTAAATTTTTAATTTCATTTAATGAAGCTTCTCTTGACCAGCCACAATTTAATCCAGTGCGTCCTAAAGGTGTCGTCATCACAGTCGCTGAGGCAGAGATTGGAAGGCATCCTTGATGAAAATTTGGATGAGAAACTCGTCCACAATGCCAAAGCTGCAAAAAAATATGACCATCATTGTTATGAACGGATGTTACAATTTTTTTCCAAGCAGTCACCTGCTCTTTGGTATAAATTCCAGGAACGTTCCCATAGCCGATAGCATCTGGAGAAATTATGGTTCCTTCTGTAATAAGGAGCCCAGCTTCTGCTCTTTTAGTATAATAATTTTCCATACCTTCAGTTGGGCAATAATTTTTATCGGCAAAACGACGCGTCATGGGCGCCATAACTATCCTATTATTTAGAGTCAGGATTGATGTTAATTTATACGGATCAAATATATTAATTTTACTGTCTCTCATTTGACTAGATAAAGAATAGGTTGTGAAGATTTATTTGACTGTTTTTTTACAAAATCTTTGTTTTCAATTACTAACTTCATCCCCTGCTTAAATGTATAATCTGATTCATCAATAATAGGTGATTTTTTTAAGAAATCCATCACCTCTTTATATAATTCCCCTATTACTGTATAATTTTTTATTAGATCATGAACGTTTTCATACACAATCATTGATGATTTATCAATTTTTGGTAAATTATACTTCTCACAATTTTCCTGAAATATTGGCAGCAAGCTGTTATATGCAAAATCTCCCGCCTCCATTATAGCATTCACGTTTGCAGTAAATTTAAAGTAATTTAAATGATCCTTTTCAAAAGATGAACAACAATATATAACGTGAAATAATCCTTGATCGGTTGTAATTTTCCTAACAAAATTTGTTCCTGAGTTTAGATTAAATATTTTTTCTCTAACAGAATGAACCTCCTGTTGTTTATTTGTAGCATTAGGTAACCGCCATGGATAAAAAACATGTTTTTCATATATTCTTCTATTTGTTGGCTGATCGATCAATCCATAATTGTTTTCACTATAAACCTGTGTCAACGCAGGATTAGTCGAGAGGTGAAGCATATCATTATCAGGTAAAATAACTAAAACTGCGAAACAATCAATATTACAATATTTTTTTATCCAAGCTTTAAAAAATTTTATCATCGCTTTCTCATATATCTTATCCATTATTATGTTAGCATTCTTTCTTAATAACATTTATTGAACTCCATAATTATAAACAACAACATCTAAGCGACATTTCTATATTTAATTGTCTTAATTGCATTAACTAGTGCTTTTAGAATATCGAATTTTGATTGTGTATCCTTATCTACTGAAGATAAGGTTTGATAAAGATCAATACACAACTTGATTTTATCCCTATCTGAGATATTAGAGTTTAAATTTCCAAGCAAATTATTAACTTCGATATAAATATCCGCAAATAAATCTGCATTTATCCTAAAGGAAGTAATGCCTGCGTATGATAATATTTTATATTCTACTGAATCTGAACTCTGACAAGCTAGATCGACCTGTGATGGCGAGGTGGGTTCATATTCTTCACTATCTTGCTGTATTTCTTCTTCGCTGCCTTGTCCCGTTAACAACCAGCCAGGACTAACTTTCATGTACTGAGAGTATTTTAAAATGATTTCAGGACTTAACTTTCTTTTGCCTGCCTCATGTTGGGAATAAGTGATATATGGAATATTGTGAGTAACCGCGAAAGCTTTAGCTGATTTAAAGCCAGCTTTAACACGAGAAAACTTCAGTCTATTTGCTATTTGTAAACTGTTTTTCATACACCTTCATAATATTCGAATCGAATTTTTTTTATTATATACTATACAATAAATACTCGCAATAACGAATTATAAAACGCCTAATATTCACGTTAATCCACTTTTAAGTATCATTAGCTATTGTTATATCCTTATATTTGTTTAATATGTGTGTCAAAGAAATATTCGGCATCCTTAAGTCAAGCTAGAGAGCAAACACATGTCAATACTAAGCAGTAACTATCTAGCGCAAAATATTGCGCATTTATTAGTAACTCATGGTAATCTTTCGATATCCGACCTAGCTAAAACAACCGGAATTCCTCAACCAACGCTGCATCATTTGTTAGCTGGAAAAACACGAAGACCCCGAAAAAATTTAGTAAAAACTTTAGCAAATTTTTTCTCAATCACACCTGAACAATTATTAGGAGAGCATCCTATCCCGCTCATTATCCCAGAAAAAATCAAAGAAATGTATAAAATTACTGCCGTGCCATTTATTACATGGGAGGTGCTATCAAATTGGCCAAATAATGTTGAATATTTTAACCCCGAAAGAGAAATTATTGTGAATAATTTATTGAGTAAAGATTCCTTTGCTATTATAGTCAATTCTTCTCTCATTGAACTACTAAGAATTTTTTCGGAAAACACCGTGTTAATTTTCGACAATAGAAAAACACTGAAGGATAAAGATTACGCCATAATTTTTAGTAAGAAATTTAGCAAAATTGAATTCAGTAGAATATATTTAGAAAAAAATTTTGTATATGCAAAACTTGATCTACTTGATGGTAACGAAAAATTAATAAAACTAGACATGGAAGTTGATAGAGTTGTTGGAATATTATCTGAGGCAAGGATACCCTATTAATATCGACCACTTTAACTCTAATTAACTATCAAACAGCACATTTTATAAGGCTTTCCACTTCCGCAATTACAAGGTTGCTCTAAATTGTATAACCAACTGTAGGATTCAGATATAAAAAAGGAATTTTCAGGTATACTAACAATTCCTTTATGAAAAAAATTATAGATTTCCTGGACATAGTTATTTAATAATTTCATCGTATTTTCATAAAACTGATTTGGGTCTATATTTTTATCACGCAAAATTCTTGAAAAAAACTTTCGATGGAATTTGCTATTCTCACCTAAAATTACAATTGCCATTGTCAGACTTTCAATCTTAGGATTTGATAGCTTTGTCCAGCAAAAAAAACTTATTGAAAATCCCAATGAGAATCCTTTTGCCCAGTTTTCAAAATATTTTTTTGAAAACTGTTTTTTATTATTTTTATTTAGATAAATCGAAAAAATCTCATTATCCAAATTAGATCTAACTTTCTCCAGTAATAATTGTAAAATTCTTTTCTGTTCGTGACTAGTTTCAGCAATATTGTCTAGATTATTCATTAATATTGACATCCAGTCTAAATAATAGGGCTCTTCCGGGCAACATGCAACTGCTGTTAATAAACCATGGACGGTTTCATCTGACAATGAAATTTTGATTTTTAATGATTTTTTTATTTTAGTTAATTCATATATAAATGTATCATTCATAACTCAATATTAAACCTATCTAAAAGGTAGTTTTATAAATGGGGAGTTTACAATCTCAGCCCACTTCAAGACTTGTATATTATTATCTGATATTAACACTTCTCTAAACAACCTGATTTATTAATGATAAAGTAAATTATAATACATGATAAAAAGATTAAACAAATATACTGATAAAGACGGTAGCTATCCATCGGTATAGAGATTGCTTTTCCTAGAGCTAATGTTCGATGAGATATTTTAATTAAGTAATAAGCACATACTGAAGCACTTGCAGAAGTAAATTGAATCATCCCCATATAAAAACCTTGTTTACTTTTATTGGTAATAAGTTCTGAGATCTGTGATTGCATGGTTGGAAATATTAAAAATTCACCCACAGCAATGAAAGCAATACTGATCAGTATCCAATAAAGTGGTATTTTAGTACCTAATGGATAGAGCCAATGAACATTGGCTAACAAGAAAAATGCAAAACAAAATGAGACTAATCCCAAGTACATCATGTTATTAGCGTTAAGGCTTTTAATCGATTGTAATTTTACAATGCCTGAACCAAATATGATATTGACTATAGGATCTACTGACAATGCTAATAAAGGAGAAACTAATATACCCAATATAACTGTGTTAACGTGTTCACTTAAAAATACTGAGAGTTGATTATAATAAACTGCAATAGCCAACCAATAAGTAAATACACATAGGAGAAGTAATGTGAGAAATTTAAGGTATCCTGTGTGCAGGGTCTGGAAATAATCTCGAGCAATCATTACTATACTACCAACGAAAACCATTAAAATTATTATCCTGGAATAGCTTCTCAGAGATAATGCCAAATAGCAAAAAATGGCTATAAATAACAGCGCTATTATTCTAAGAGAAATTTTCTTTAGTGTAGCTACCTTAATATCTATTGCTATGATTTTTCTACTCAACAATATTATCATTGAGGAAAATATAGCCAAAGTTCCTGCTACAAATATTTTTTTATTAAAATGTAGTCCTAATATTAGTATAAACAATCCAATTAAGGCTCCGAAATTAAGAATAATTTGATATATATTGTTAGCTTGATGTCTTAAGTCTTTATCTTGAAAATGATTATTTACAAATAGATTAAGATTAATACAATACAGTGCTGATCCAATCACAAAGAATGTCAACGATAGTATAATAAAATTATTATTGCAGAAATTTAAGGTGGTAAAACCAAAGGCCGACATGGCTAAACCTGCTATCATAAACAGTTTGTTATTACCAATATCTTGCAAAAATGTCCCCAATAACAAATTAGCAAGTGAAAAAATTGCTGCGGTTGTGGTACTCATTGAATAGGTCGAAATTAGGTCAAACCCTTTATTTTTCAATATAAGAGGTAATCCTATTTTTATAACAATATAACCAATCATGAAAAAAGTTTCCGCAAGCATTAAATTTTGAAAACTTTTTTGCGCACTAGATTTAGCCATTACTAAAGATCCTTAAAAACTAATTAAACTAATCAATAATTACGATAAAATCAGATTATAAATCTTCTTAAATCCATGTTTTTTTAATATCGATGCTGCAATAGCACTTCTAACCCCAGTCTTACACCGAATAATTATGATACTCTCGCGATCAATTTCACTCATTCGATTTTCTAATTCATTTAATGGTATCAACTTACCACCAATATTTTCAGCCTCATATTCCCACACTTCTCTAACATCTATTAATTGTACTTTATTCTCAGCATCCATTATTTTTTTATATTCTAAATAATTTATTACTGGGGCAGCTTCGACACGGCAAGATTTTAAATTATGATGCGGCAGATTATCAAAGTTACGATTTTTTTCACAAATAATACAATTTTTATCCTTCATTAACTTGCTCTTACTAAAATTCATTTCTAAAGCATGATACTGTAAGAGGTATCCAGATAAGCTTTCTCCTATATTTAGGATAATTTTTAACGCCTCCAGCGCTTGCATTGAACCTAATATACCAGGCAAAACACCTAAAACACCTGCATCTTGACAGTTTGGAGCATTATCAAGTGGAGGTTCTGGAAAGAGACATCGATAACAAGGCCCTGATTGATAATTAAATACGGAAATATAGCCGATAAATTGCAATATGCTGGCGTAAATATAGGGTATTTTTAAATAATAACTGCAATCATTTATTATATAACGCGTTTGAAAATTATCAGAACCATCAATAATAACATCATGTTCACGCAATAACTCGAATGCGTTTTCATGAGTTAAAAAATTTGAGTGGATCTTAATATTCACATGTGGATTCAATAAAGA
>JAHCLG010000019.1 GCA_026125385.1 Legionellales bacterium | reverse complement strand
CCTACCTGATATCTTACGAGCGAATATTTTTTACCCATGGATTTAATTTTTGTAATGCGTTCGGGAGTTGGGTAATGGCGGCTTGGGCTTCTTTAGGATTAATATATGTTCCCATCACCACTTCATACCAAGTGCGAGCACCTCGTTGAGCTTTATAATAAGAGGCTTGATTTTGCAGTTGATAATGCTCAATAAAATCTTGCGCTTCTTTTTGGGTTTGCGCAGCTAAAAGTTGAATGGTGTATTTTGGTGCTTGGGTTGTCTGTTGTACGGGAATGATTTTTGAAGGAGTAATTTTTGCGGGAGCAGTATTGGCACTTGATCCTTGTGTAGCTTTATTTTCCGGCGCAGCAGGTGGCGTTGCAGTGTTAGCTTTAGGTTTTTGTTCTGGCGTCTGTGGTTGCACAGATTCCTTTTTTTCGGGAACTACGGAATGCTTTTCCAACTCTTCCTCGGGAACTTTTAATGAATGTGAATTCGTGAGTTGGTGATAATCGCGTTGCGGCGCATCCACACGAATTTCTTTATCGTTTAACCAAGAATTGATCGTCGCTAAATCGTCTTCGTTTAAAATTCCCGTTAATTCTTTTAGTGCCAAGGTATTATTAATATAGTTATATTGATCTTGAGCGTATTGTTGTTGCGCTTGAGTTAATTCTTGTTGGTCGTTTAATACATCCACAATCGTGCGCGTTCCCACTTTAAAAGCAGCTTGTGTACCTTCAAGTGACGCGCCACGCGAAATAATCGCTTGGCGATCGGCGCGGATTTGGCTAATGCCTGAAATAATGCTGTTATAGGTTTGACGCAAATTGGTGGTAACATCGCGTCGTGTTTTTTCCAATGAGGTTTCGGCTTCTACATATTGCGCATTGGCTTGACGTGTTTGTGATGTTACTAAGCCGCCACTGAACACGGGAATATTTAATTGCAAGCTTGCTGTGGTTGTACGACCACCGCCACCGCCAGCAAAACTGGTAATATTATCGTTGTCGCTATACGTATACGTGCCCACCGCGGCAAGGCTGGGTAAATGTCCACCGAAAGCGGCTTTAATATTATTTCTTGCTGAAAGTGCTAAATAATGGGCGGCTAAGATTTGGTAACTGTGTCGTTCGGCATTGCTAACCCAGCTATCGCGATCATCGGGAATGGGGGTTACTAGAGGAATATGACGTTTTAATCCAGATAACTGTGTATAGAGAACGCCAGTGATGGCGCGCAGGGCTTCGCGAGAGTTACGCAAATCGTTGCGAGCTTTAATTTCTGTCGCAATGATATCGTCGTAGGAAGCGCGAGAATCATAGACGGCGGTAATCGCATCTAAACCGACGCGAAAACGTTGTTGAGTTTGTTCTAACTGTTGCGCGATAAAGCGTTTTTCTGCCAAGGTGAAACGCAAATTATCTTGGGCTAAAAGCACGCTAAAATAAGCTTGAGCCACACGAGTCATTAAGTTTTGTTTAGCAGCTAATAAATCGGCGTAAGCGGCGCGTACGGAATATTGCGCAGAGGCTAAGCGTGCCCAGTTAGTAAAATTAAAAATCGGTTGATTTAAGTTGAGTTGATAGCCATGAGTATTGAATTTTTGTGCGTAGACAGTGGGTGTTTCAATACGCGGCTTCGTGCGATTATAGGTGGTATTTAATACAACGTTGGATTGCAACAACAAAGCAGCTAAGGCTTGCGGCACTTGTTCGCTTTGATCTTTGAAACTCGCCAAAGCATTTTGATAAACCGGATCGCTTTGCAATGCTTGTTGATAAACTTGCATTAAATTTTCAGCTGATACCGAATAGGTGCTGAACATTACCAAACATGCCAGTAAATATTTTTTCATTGGCCTTGCATCCCTTTAGAAAACAAAACGTTGAGGTTCAAGCGCATTCAACAAACGTGGGGTGACGGTTTCATAAAGACTTTCCCGTTGCCATTCTTGTTTACTGATGCGAGTTAATAAAGTAGCGTTCATCGCAACGCCATCACCTAAAATACAAAAAATACGGCCACCAATTTTTAAACTTTCTTGAAAACGTGGTGGTAATTTTAATAAAGAGCCAGTAATGGCAATCACATCGAAGGATGCAGGATAATTCAATCCGTGGCTCGCATCGGCAGTGATCAATTCTACATTATTTAAATGCAACTGATGTAACTTGTGTTGCGCATCTTGAGTAAATTCTTTGAAAATATCGACACTAACTACCTTCATGGCTAAACGGGCGAACAAGGCTGTGCAAAAACCCGAGCCAGTACCAATTTCTAGAATATGATCGCTTTGCTTAATCGCTAATTCTTGCAGCATGCGCGCTTCTTCTTTAGGAGTGAACATGGCTTGGCCATGACCTAAATCAATTTGCGTATCGGTAAACGCTAAATGACGTTGAGACACCGGCACAAACAGTTCGCGGGGAGTTTGATAAAATAAATCAAGAATTTTTTCATCAAAAACATTCCAAGTATTAATTTGGTTTTTAATCATATTATCACGAGCGTGTTCGATATCCATGGTAACCCTATTTTGAAAACCCTAATCACTAAAAATCGCTATTGTACCCGAATTGGGGGTGAAACGTCAGCAGAAACTTGAGTCTCAGCGCAACTACGCATAGTATCATAGTTTTGGCGATTTGAAATTGGGGAAATACTATGCACCGTGACGATGTCGAAGTGATTGAGAAAACGTATTGCCATCAAAAATTTTATCAGTTAGCACGCTATCAATTGCGCCATCGCTTATTCAATGGCGAAATGGGGGCAACCATTACTCGTGAAGTACTTGAGCATGGTGGAGCAGTGGCCGTACTATTATTCGATAAGGTGCAGCGCCAAGTCGTATTGGTTGAACAATTTCGCATTGGTGCTTATGCCGATGGCGCCGAGAATCCGTGGTTACTCGAAATTGTCGCTGGCATGATTGAGCCCGATGAAACCCCATCCACCGTGGCCATCCGTGAAACTTTAGAAGAAACCCATTTGCCCATCCAATCCCTCCAGCCGATATTATCGTACTGGCCATCACCAGGTTGTACGTCTGAATGCATCCATTTATTTTTAGGAATAATCGATGCCACTCGCGTGGCTGCTTATGCTGGCAACACGCATGAAGTTGAAGATATTAAAATTCACGTAATCCCACTGCAAGAAGCGTTTGCTAAATTAGACAATAATGAATTTAAAAACTCTCCTGCGATTATTGCCTTACAATGGTTACGTTTACATAGTGAGCGGTTGTGAATAATTTTATTGAGACGCCAAATAAATAATAAAAGCGCTACAATAATTATTCCTGGTAAAGATGTAACAATTTTTCATGGGTGATTAATTAAGTCCATACAGCAATCAGTGCCATCAGCATGAATCCAAAAATGGTTAAACTAAATTGTTTTAGGTTACAACAACGAGAAATCATTGTGGCACGCTCTAAGCCGTGTAAAGTCCCTAAATAAATAAAAGTTCCGGCGGAAATGGCGTTGACGATCGGGCTTAAGGCGCTTAGATAAGAATGTGAATGAGAAATTACTTGACCAATCAGAATGCCTAATGGTGTCATCAATGAAAAAAATAAAAATAAATAATTACATGATCGCGATGAAAATTGGCTCTTACTAATTTGTACGGCAAGTGAAAAACTTTCTGCCCATTTGTGACCAAGAATTGCGATTAAAATTAAAATAAACATGGAGGTGTCGAGGGCTAAGCCTAAGGCAGCGCCTAAAAATAAGGCGTGAAAGCACAATAATCCTGTGGCGAGCAGAGCAAAATGATTGCTGTTTGAACCTAAGTGTTCATAATATTCTTGGCCTAAATGTTCTAGCCATAACAAAAATAAAAACGTGATACCACTAATTAAAAATGCCCAGGGGTAGTGCGCGCCTAACTGAGTAAAATCACTTTGCGCATCACTTAGCATATGAATTAAACCGGCACCTAAAAATACGCCGGCTGCGAAAGCTTCTGCAAATGGTAATTCTGGGTGATGGTTATCGCGTTTTTTTCGATACAGCGGATACCAACCGGCGATTAATGTAATCGAAAAAATAATTAATGCTGCTAAAAAAAATAACATAATACCATCACTCACTTATTTCAATGTTAATAACTTATAATACACTTGTCCCGATTTTTTCGCACGGTATTCAATAAAATCATCTAACTGGATGTCGATTGAGGACTCGAGGTAAAGCATACCAGAGGTGTCAAGTAGATCTTCTTTAAGGATCCAAGCGAGCACTTGCATTAGTAGTGGGCTGGCAAAAGGAGGATCGAGAAAAATAATATCAAAGGGCTTATTTAAATGTAAGGATCCATTTGGCAATTGCGCATGAAAGAATTGACTGTGTTCAGCGCCTAATTGTTGGGCGACTTGTTGCAAATATCGGATGGTCTGAATATTGCTGTCAATAAACGTTACCTGTTTTGCACCCCGTGATAATGCTTCAAAACCCAGCGCGCCACTTCCGGCAAATGCATCTAAACAATTAGCATCGACAATAGTAGATTGCAACCAATTAAACACAGTTTCACGAATGCGATCGCTGGTAGGGCGAATGGCTTTATCTGCAGGAAAATTCAATTTTCTGCCACGCCATTTGCCACCAATAATTCTGACTTGTTGATTATTATGTTGGGTCATTCACCTTGCCCACTAATACGGTGAGCATGCGCTCGGGATAAATGTGGTGTTGAAATGCATGAATAATATCCTCGCGAGAAATCGCTTTTATTTTATCGCAATAAGTATCCAAATAATTTAACGGTAAATGATAAAAACCCATACCCGCGATAGCATCTGCAATAGCACGATTACTGTCTAAGCGTAGAGGAAATCCACCCACGATACTATTTTTTGCAGTCGTTAATTCACTTGTGGAAATTCCAGATTGAATAAATTCCGCTAACGTTTTGCGTGTAATATTCAATGCAGGCTTCGTTTGTGAGTGCTGGGTTTGCAGAGCAATGGCAAACGTGCCATTATCCAATAACGGATTAAAATAACTATATATGGTATATACATAACCATGTTTTTCGCGGACATTTTCAAATAAGCGCGACGTTAATGGATTACCACCTAAAATAAAATTACCAACCATTAATGGAAAATAACTCGGATCGCTGCGTTTAATAGCGATTTGACCCATGATAATTTGGGTTTGCTTCGAAGGAAATGAGTAAGTTTTTTCTTCACTCTGTGCCAGACTTGCTACTTTTGGTAAATCACCGGCCGCTTTTCCTGGTGGTAGTTGGCCTACTATTTCATCGACAATGGCATGTGCTTTTGCAAGATCAATATCACCCACTAAGGCCACGGTGACATTATTGCCCACAAAATAATGTTGATAAAACGCTTTGATATTAGTTAATTTCAACGCTTTTATACTTGCCATAGTACCCAATACCGGATGACCATAGGGGTGATTACCGTATAATTTTGCAAAAAATAAATCATTGGCAACGGCATTAGGATTTTGTTGTTGAGCATTGATAGCAGAAATGGTATTGCGTTGTAGGCGTAAAAACGCATTTTGGGGAAATGTTGGATGATTAATGATTTTTGCAAACAAACTTAAGGTGGGGCTAAGTAAATCCGTTTGAGTTAAGCTGCGCAAACTTAAAATCGACATGTCGCGCGACACGTCGCTAGAAAAAATAGCGCCATGCCTATCAAAACCGTTAGCGATTTCATCGGCAGATAAGTCGCTTGCTCCTTGATTTAATAAATTATTAGTTAATGAGGCAATTCCTGGAAATTTGTCATCGCGCGCCGATCCGGCATTAAACACCACTCGAATATCCAATATTGGAATTTGTTTCGCTTGCACAAAATAAACCTGTGCTCCGTTTTTAGTTGTCCAATGCTGGATATCTAATACTTTATTGGCAAAACTCGTTAAAGAAAAAAGAACGCAGCTTAAAAGAATAAAACTTTTTTTAACGAACATGAGCAGCTCCTTCGACAGCGGGAATAAGCGATGATTTAGGTGATGAATTTAATGGCAATGGATGCAATATCGCTGTAGTTTCACGAGTACTGATTAAATATTTTTTAGCAACCGCTTGAATTTGCTGCGGTGTGACCGCTTGAATATTTTTTACATAATCATCTCCCAGTTGGTAAGATAATCCCACTGCTTCCAGCGCGCCAATTTGCATGGCTTGCCCCATAATCGAATCTTTATCAAAGGTTTTTTGTGCAATGACTTGCGCTTTCACTCGATCTAATTCTGCCTGAGAAACTTGCTGAGTTTGTAATTGCTTAATTTGATCCAATAAGGCGTTTTTTACGTCGGGGATGGTGTGTCCTTCGGCGGGTGTGCCTTCTAGAATAAATAAATTGGGAAATAAACTAAAGGGTGAATACGCAGCGCCCGCATCGCTAGCCACTTGATTTTTGCGCACTAACATTGTTTGTAAGCGTGCGCTATCACCACCGTCTAAAATGCCAGTTAACACATCCAAGGCATAAGGCTCCCAAGTGGTTTTGGCATTTTTTACTACAGGCACATTAAATCCAAGGATGACCCAAGGTAATTTTGCTGGTGCTTCGACATTAACCGTGCGTGAACCTAAATTTGGTGGAGTGACCACGGGTTTTAATGTTGGAACTTGAATGGGTTTTAGAGAAGAATAATATTTTTTGGCGAGAGCAAAAACATCATCGGGTTTTACATTCCCCACTACTACAATGATGGCATTATTAGGTCCGTAATAAGCGTGATACCAATCACGTAGATTTTCCACGGTCAAATTATCCAAATCGTTTTGCCAACCTACCACAGGATTGTGATAAGGATTATCTAAATAGGCTGCGGCATAGAAGCGCTCGAGGGTGAGCGCTTGTGGATTATCGTCCGTGCGCATGTAGCGTTCTTCTTTAACGACTTGAATTTCTTTGACAAATTCATTCGCCGCCAGGGTTAAATGTTGCATGCGATCGGCTTCAATTTCAAAGCTAAAGGGTAATTGATCGGCGCTTAATTCCTGAAAATAAGCCGTGTAATCCTGAGCAGTAAATGCATTTTCTTGTCCACCTTTTTCAGCAATCATTCGTGATACGACGCCTGGACCATATTTTTGAGTGCCTTTAAACATCATGTGTTCAAGAGCATGCGAAATTCCAGTGAGGCCACGATATTCATAGGCGCCACCGACTTTATACCAAACCATCGCAACGACGACTGGAGCGCGAGTGTCTTGCTTGACAAAAATTTGTAACCCGTTTTTTAATTGGTAATGCTTAACAGCATGATCGGCAATGGCTAGATTTAGCAAGAATAAACCCATGAATAAACACAGAGAGCGACAAAAACGCATGAATGGCATGTCCTTTTAATGAAAAAGAGTGATAGAATAACTGATTTTAATGACAGCGTCATCTTTGAAGAGTAATTCCTATTATGTTGAAATTCTTAAAGCGAAAAAATCAAGAAGAGGTGGTGGTAGTTGATCCACAGCAAAACAACATTCCAGCTCCTTCATCTGAGGAAGAGCCTAAAAAAAATGGTTTTTTTAAACGGTTAACCCAAGGTTTGCAACGTACGCGACAAGGATTGACGAAGGGTTTAGCTAATTTAGTGTTAGGCAAAAAATCTATCGATGACGATTTGCTCGAAGAACTTGAAACGCATTTGCTGGCAGCGGACATTGGTGTTAATGCTTCGCAAAAAATCATTCAACAATTGACGGAACGTTTAGGGCGTAAACAATTAAACGATTCCAGCGTGTTATTATCAACCTTGAAAGAAATTCTATTAGAAATTTTACAACCTTGCCAAGTTAATCTAGAGGTAACCCGCGCCAAACCCTATGTCATTTTAATGGTTGGAATTAATGGTGCAGGAAAAACTACCACCATTGGCAAATTGGCAAAAAAATTCCAAGAACAAGGGAAACGGGTATTACTTGCCGCTGGCGATACCTTTCGCGCCGCCGCCGTAGAACAATTACAAATCTGGGGAGAGCGTAATCAAATCGCGGTGATTGCACAGCATTCAGGTAGTGATAGTGCTTCGGTTATTTACGATGCAATTCAAGCTGCGCACGCGCGCAAGATGGATGTTGTTATTGCTGATACGGCAGGACGTTTACACACTCAACATCATTTAATGGCAGAATTGCAAAAAATAAAACGAGTCATGGCAAAATTCGACGCAGCAATTCCCCATGAAGTGATGTTAGTGTTGGATGCCGGCATTGGTCAAAATGCCTTAGTGCAAGCTCGTCAGTTTCACGAAGCAATTGGGGTAACCGGTATCACACTCACTAAATTAGATGGCACCGCCAAAGGCGGGATAATATTTGCTATCGCCGAAGCATTAGGTTTACCATTACGTTTTATTGGCGTGGGCGAAAGTATCGATGATTTGCGCGAATTTAATGCCCACGATTTTGTCGATGCGTTATTTACTCAGGATGAAGTTGGATGATGGATGTAATTATTCATTTGCAAAATGTATCGAAACGTTATCCCAATGGCCACGTTGGATTAAGTGGAATTAACCTTGCGGTGCAAGCGGGTGAAATGGTTTTTTTAACAGGCCATTCAGGAGCTGGTAAAACCACCTTATTAAAACTAATGAATGGCATCGAACGTCCCTCAAGCGGACAGGTTATTATTAATCATCAGAATATCACGCGGTTAGCGGCGAAAAAAATTCCCTATTTGCGTCGACAAATTGGCATTGTGTTTCAAAATCCCCATTTATTACCCGATCAAACCGTCTTCGATAATGTCGCCTTACCCTTAATTATTGCCGGTCAACTACGTCAAACCGAAATGAAACGGCGCGTGCGCGCAGCGTTAGATAAAGTTGGCTTACTCCACAAAGAAAAATATTATTCAGATGCTTTATCGGGTGGCGAGCAGCAACGCGTGGGGATTGCGCGTGCGGTGGTTAATAAACCCATTATTTTATTAGCCGATGAACCTACGGGAAATTTAGATCCGGAATTATCGCTAGAAATCATGACATTATTCAGCGAATTTCAACAAGTGGGTACCACAGTATTAATTGCAACACACGATATTGCGCTAATTTCACAATTTGATAAACGCATTATTAAACTCAGTAGCGGTAGAATTATTACAAATGCTGAGCAGGAGGTCATGCATGCGCTCTAAACAACATGCCACCCAACAAAGCGGCTCACGCTTTTTGCATTATTTTGCGCGGCATCGTTACGCTGGCCTTGCTAGCTTTTCACACTTATTACGCACGCCGTTATCGACATTTTTAACCATCATGGTCATTGCCGTTGCTCTAGCTTTACCTGCCAGTTTGATCGTAATGTTGCAAAATGTGCAAGTGATGAGTTCAGCCTGGGATATGGGATCACGAATTTCTTTGTTTTTAAATCCCTCGCTTACTAATCAACAAGCACTCGCTGTTGTTGGACAGTTGCGCCAAGATCCTCGCATTGAACAGGTAACTTATATTTCACCCGAGCAAGGCCTACAAGAATTTGAGCAGCGTTCTGGTTTTAGCAATATGCTAAAAGAATTGCCGAATAATCCTTTACCTGGGGTGATTGAAGTGGAGCCTCGCGTCGCCCAGCAAACACCCGCAAATTTATCTGCTCTGATTGTTTCACTCAAAACCATTCCCAATGTAGATACCGTGCAAGCGGACATGGCGTGGGTGAAACGTTTATTTGGCATTTTAAATTTGGGTAAACAAGCGATTTATGCGCTTGGTATTTTATTAGCACTAGCGGTATTACTGATTATTGGCAATACCATTCGCTTAATTATTCAAAACCGTCATCATGAAATTGAAGTGATGAAATTAGTTGGCGGCACCGATAGTTTTATTCGTCGTCCATTTTTACATGCTGGCATGTTATATGGATTATGCGGTGGTTTACTGGCGTGGCTACTCACGGATTTATTTCTCTGGACATTGCGAGGTCCGGTTCATCATTTAGCAACGTTATATGCCAGTCAATTTGAATTGGTTGGATTAACTCAACATAATGTCATTATTTTATTAGTAATAAGCACGTTGCTAGGACTAGGCGGCGCGTTTTTTGCCGTGGGTCGTCAACTACAAAAAATCACACCCAGTTGAATAAAATTCCACAGAGTAAACTGTCGGAAACATATTAACTTTCTGAGAGCCTGTTTAAAATTTCCAAATACACGAGGTCAACACCGATGAAAGAACTGCAGCAAACAGAGCTTGGAAAAAAAAGCCACTATAAAACGCAATATGATGCCGATTTATTATTTCCTATTCCACGTTATCGTAAACGACAAGAAATTGAAATTGTCGGCAATGCGCCATTTCATGGTTGTGATCTTTGGACAGCGTATGAAATTTCTTGGCTTAATTCCAAAGGCAAACCGCAAATTGCCATCGGATTTTTTACAATAGATAGCGATTCTGAATGCATGATTGAATCAAAGTCATTTAAATTATATTTAAATTCATTTAATCAAACTCAATTTGATCAATGGGACAGTGTGAAAAATATTTTGGAACGAGATATCTCTTTGGCCGTTGGCATGGATATTCACGTTGAGTTATTTTCACCACAACAATTTTTACAATGTGAATTAACCCAATTTTCAGGAATTTGTTTGGATGAGTTAGACATCGAAATTGATACCTATCAACCCCAACCTCAATATTTGCAGGTACGACAGAACAATGTGACTGAAACACTCTATTCCGATTTATTAAAATCGAATTGTTTAGTCACCAACCAGCCGGATTGGGGAAGTGTGTGGATACATTACCAAGGCCAACAAATTGATCACGCTGGATTATTAAAATACATTATTTCCTTGCGCGAACACAACGAATTCCATGAACAATGTGTCGAAAGAATTTTTATGGATATCTCACGGCAATGTCAACCAGAAAAATTAACGGTATTTGCGCGTTATACCCGCCGTGGTGGTTTAGACATTAATCCATTTCGCTCCAATTTTGAAAACTGCAATTGGCAATGGCAACGTTTAGGAAGACAATAATGAATTCAATGTTAAATAAAAGTTTTTTAACCAACTTTATTTCCGTATTAATCGCGGTATTAGGCTTGGTTTTTAATCAAGAATATTTAAAAGAAATTGGTTATTATGCCTTGTCAGGCGCAATTACTAATTGGATTGCTATTTTCATGTTATTTGAAAAAGTGCCATTTTTATACGGCTCAGGCGTCATTCCCAGTCGATTCCGTGAATTTAAACTCGGGATTAAAAATTTAATTATGGATCAATTTTTCACGACAGAAAATATTGATCGTTTTTTTATGGAAAGCAATGTCAGCGAAAGTGTGGCTGTTAATATTCAACCGCTATTAGAAAGTTTTGATTTTGAGCAAATTTATCATTCCCTCATCGATGCGATTATGGAATCTAAATTTGGTTCTATGCTCAGTATGCTCGGTGGACGCGAGGCCTTAATTCCCTTAAAAGAACCGATTATCGAACGTTTAAAAAAAGTAATTTTACACGTTGCAGAAGGCGAACCCTTTAAAAAAGCCATTGCCACTCATATCAGCCAAGTCGATGCCGAAAAAATCCGCGATAAGGTTGAACAAATTGTCGAGAGGCGTTTAGCAGAATTAACACCACAAATGATTAAAATTATCGTTCAAGACATGATCCGTAAACATTTAGGCTGGTTGGTGGTGTGGGGTGGTGTATTTGGTGGATTGATTGGGTTAGTGGTGAGTGTGTTTCATCTGTAAAGATGATTTCAAATTGTAATTAAGCAGAGATTACCAAGTTTTTATCACTTGAGAAATAAAGTCAACTATTGAAATGGTTTGTATTGTTCGGGGGAGAGATTAAGAGGTCTGCAATTTACTCTGAAGCAATTTTTGTAAAGTAACTTCAGAGTTTTTTGCAGAGTAAAAGCATTACGAAATTCTCATCAAGTTGTTAAATTTGTAAAATTAAACAGGATTTATCATTGAAATTATCAAAGATAAGCACAGGCCAGCTCGGAAGTATTTTTATCAGAAAGCTGACTGCTCATAATATTTTTTTAAATCGGTTGTCGTCATTTATTCTCATAAAAACTAGGAGTAACGGTGAAAATCAATATGGCATCCACTCATTTATCTAGCGCATGCTCAGTGTTAACGGGAGTGGGGGCGCAATTATCGCAACGATTAGCAAAGTTAAATATTGTTACGATTAAAGATATATTATTTCACTTGCCCTATCGCTATGAGGATCGCACACGCATAACCGCCATTGCCAATACCTTGGTAGGCGATCATTGCGTGATAGAGGGAACCATACTTAAAACAGAAATTAAACAACGTGGACGTAAAAATTTATTATGCTACGTGAAAGATGATAGCGGAATTATTATTTTACGTTTTATTCATTTTTATCCTAATCTAACACAACAATTGCGTGAAGATCTTAAAATACGATGTTATGGTGAAATTAAATATGGCGCAATGGGATTAGAAATGATCCATCCTGAATGGCAAAAAATAATGCCTAATCGCGAGCTTAAATTGGATAATGCCCTCACTCCTATCTATCCCAGCACAGAAGGTATTTCGCAAGCTCGATGGCGAGAATTAATGCGACAGGCCTTATCAATTTTAGCCAAAGATAATTCATTAACTGAATTATTGCCGCAAAGCATTCGCGATGAATTTCAACTTATTGATTTAATTTCTGCCCTTAACGTTATTCATGCTCCTGCAATTGATCAGTCAATTGAATTGCTCAATCAAGGAAAACACCCAGCGCAAGTACGTTTAATTTTTGAAGAATTATTAGTTCATCAATTAAGTTTATTACGGCTGCGTCAATTGTTGCAAACGCATCATAGTGCGCCCATGGTATCGAAAGGACAATTACGTCAACAATTTTTAGCTCAATTACCCTTTAAATTAACGACGGCACAACAACGCGTCAGCGAAGAAATATTATTAGATCTACAAAAATCATTGCCCATGTTGCGTTTAGTGCAAGGCGATGTGGGCTGTGGAAAAACAGTAGTGGCGGCAATTGCACTGTTGCAAGGAATAGAAAGTGGTTTTCAAACGGCATTGATGGCACCCACCGAAATTTTAGCAGAACAACATTATCATAATTTTCAAAAATGGTTAGCGCCTTTAGGCATTTCCATGGCCTGGCTTAGCGGAAAAATTAAAGGAAAAGCGCGCACAGCAGTATTAACTGCTATAGCAACGGGGCAAGCGCAATTGATTATTGGCACACACGCCTTATTTCAAGAACACGTTAATTTTCAACGCTTGGGATTATTAGTCATCGATGAACAACATCGTTTTGGTGTTCATCAACGGTTAGCCTTGCGCGAAAAAGGGCAATTTGCCGATTTTCATCCTCATCAATTAGTCATGTCGGCAACGCCAATTCCTCGTACGTTGGCGATGTTAGTTTATGCAGATTTAGATTGTTCGATTATTGATGAATTACCACCGGGTCGTAAACCTGTGCAAACGGTGGTGGTGCCAAATTTAAAACGTGATCAGGTGATTGCTCGTGTAAAAGAAGTTTGTGAGCAACAACGTCAAGCGTATTGGGTTTGTACCTTAATTGCAGAATCGGAGTTACTGCAATGTCAAGCCGCCGAAAAAACCGCAGACGATTTACAACAAGCATTACCTAATTTAAAAATCGGTTTGATCCATGGGCGGATGAAACCACACGAAAAAGATGCCATCATGCAAGAATTTAAAGCAGGCCATATTCAAATTCTAGTGGCGACAACCGTGATTGAAGTCGGCGTCGATGTGCCTAATGCATCTTTAATGATTATCGAAAATCCAGAACGTTTAGGGTTATCTCAATTACATCAATTGCGTGGTCGCGTCGGGCGTGGGGCAGTAGAAAGTTATTGCGTGCTTTTATATCAATCACCGTTATCAGCTACCGCGCAAACCCGTTTACAAGTATTACGCGATAGTCACGATGGTTTTGCGATTGCTCAACACGATTTAACGTTACGTGGCGCTGGCGAAGTCTTAGGTACCCGCCAAACTGGCGAAGTAAAATTTCGCCTCGCCGATTTACAACGCGATCAAGCGTTGTTACCAACAGTACAACAACTCGCGCAAAAATTAATGCAGGACACTACCATTGATATTGAATATTTAATTCAGCGTTGGCTTGTTAATAGTGATCAATATATTCATGTTTGAAAGTAAATTAAAATTTTTAACCAAATAAAGACAATTTAATTTTGGAAATGGCGCGAGGAAGCCGCGAGGATCGGCAATTCACGGTGAATATTATTTGCACAACTCTGAGTGCAACCCTTTGTGACTTCAATATTTCAGCAAAATATTAATACCAATTTTTATACACAATTTAGGTATTTTTTTGTTCTCTTTATACGAAAAAATATGTTTCTAAGGTTAGAATTAGGTTTAATTATCAAACAGTTAACATTCACCTAGAATTGCTGTGCAGTTTAATACCTTGATAGGTGACATGGGAACGTTTTTATCAGGAGGGCAGAAACAACATGTTTTGTTAGCTCGAGCATTATATTCAAATCCATTGATATTATTTTTAGATGAAGCAACAAGTCATTTGGATCTTGAAAACGAAGCATTTATTAACCATTCGATACGTGCATCCGGTTTGACCCCAATTTTGATTGCTCCTCGCCAAGAGACAGTTGAGATATGCGATGAAATAATAAACCAAGATAATGCCGAAAAGAATAAAAATATATCAATAACTAATATAAAAGCATTGAATAATTGTTTTTACTGCAATACAGTATCTGCTTAGCATTAAGCAAACCTAAAGGATATTATCATGTATGCAAAATGGTCATTATTAATCACCCTATTAACATTATCTAATTTACTTTATGCATCGAATAAGACAGTATGTAATATATTTCCCGGAGTATTGTTATGTGGTAAAGGAAGTATCGCTAATTTACCTGAAGGAAATTATGGCGCGGTATCACTGAATGGTACTACCGTTTTATCCAAGGTAAATAATTTAGTAGCAGGTAGCATAAATGGCAAATCAACCGTATTTAAAGAGCAAGTAACATTTGAGGCAGGTTATATACAATTTTCCAATTCAAGTTTCAATGGTGTCGTTGACTTAACAGCGGGGAAAGATAAATTTAGTTACACAAATTTTAATAGTGATCTTAATTTAAATGCAGAAGACTCAAGTTTTATAGCATCAAAAATCAATGGCAATTTAACAATACTCTATACCGATAAAGGCAAATCACCCAGCTTAATATTGACTAAGCAATCCAAAATTACTGGAAATGTTATTTTTAGTGGTAATCCCGGTCATGTTTGTTGTGATAACAGCAGTGCTATTAATGGGAAAATTATTAATGGTGATAAACAATGTTAAGAGGGTGAGTAAAATGATATCAATTGAACGCTTAGCAAGCTTATATGACACAAGCGGATATACTTGGGCAAATAGAATGTCTGGAATTACTGTCTTCTATCACCAATAAAAAAGATCATTTAAGAGCTTTGATAAAGCAGATCGACGCGTGTGACTACTTTTTTATTCGTAAAAAATATCAATTAAAAATAAAATGAATAACTCACCCCATAATCCAACAATAAACCAATCTCCGTGTGTTGCATAAAAACTATTGCCCTTCCATACAGGCACGTGAACGAGGAGCTTAAAATTTCCTGGGGTTATGGCCAGCAATGAACCAAGAATTTCACCCGTCGGTGAAACAGCACTGAGAAAACCATTTCGAGCCGCACGGATGAGCGTATATCCATTTTCGATCGCGCGTGTATAAGCGCCTGTGGCATGAACATAAGCATCCACATCAAAATCCCAAGCCGGAACAAATAACATATTCGTATTTAGTTTTCCGTAAGCATGCGCGGGATTGGGATAATCTAGATCTCTACAAATTGCAATTCCTGCTTGCAGATTAGAGAGTGAAAATGGTTGCAATATTCCTTGGCCTGGAATAATTGAATTTTCCAATCCGGGAACGAGATGTTGTTTTTTATAATAACCAATTAATTTTCCAGTGGGATCATAAATCCATGCACTGTTAAATCGACCTTGTGATAATTGTTCGCTAACTCCCATAATTAAAGTAAGATGATTATCGCTTGCGATGTTGGAAATTTTATTTTTTATAGCAGATATATTCTCATCATTTACACTGATTGATTCTTCTGGCAACAGGATTATAGTTGCACCTTGTTGTGTTAATTGTGATATTAAAACACGATATTGGTTTATCAATAGTAACGCGTTTTTGGGATCGCTTATGATTTTAATCGGCAAATTAATCGAAGCGATTCCAATGGTGAATCGGGATGAGTGTTTAGTTTGAAATGCATGAATGCGCCAATAACCGAAAATTAAACAAGTGATAATAAACACCATGCTCACGCAAAAACCTAGCCAGGTTTTTTTATCGGTTTTGCTAAAAATAATAAAATACGCGACAGCAGACGAAAATAATGACACACAAAATGTCACCCCGTAACATCCGGCTATCGATGCTAATTGCATTATCGGTAAAAAATGCAATTGACTATAAGCGAGCGTATTGTAATTTCCGGTGATGGTGAATGATTGTAACCATTCCAATAAACATAGAAACGTCGGATAAGCGAGTATGCTGATAGGATATTTTATTTTTTGGACGAAATAGCAACTTAATAATACGACAATACTCCACTCTACACTTTGCAAAATTCCATCAAAGATAAATGCAGAATGAGGGATATGCGTTGGCCAATAACCAATAATTTGATTTAAACCTGGCGCTAAACCCACAATAAGCGCCACTATAAATAGTTTGAAAAGATTTTCGCGATAGCCATATGCCAGTACTAAAATGGGCGCAACCCAACTTAAATACCAAATGGCACCAAAGCCCGATGAAAAATAATAGGCAAGTGCAGAGCCTACAATGACACAAGGTATTTTTAAGAGTAGATCTATTTTGATCATCACGATTTTGGTAGCTGTGAACTTATGCAAATTCTACCAAATAATGCTTGAGATTAAACTAGTGCGAAAATTTATTGATATTTTTAGAGTGGAGGAACCTGGTGGCTATGGGTGGACTCGAACCACCGACCTCAGCATTATGAGTGCCGCGCTCTAACCGGCTGAGCTACATAGCCACAGAGTCGGCCATTTTGGCGATTTCTTGGAGGGCTGTCAAGGTTAGGGCTGACAAAAAACAAGAATTTTGTTTGCAATCGCGTTGCAAGCCACAGCAGTTCGCTGGGTTTAGCGGCGAGTTACAAACCAGTGCCACGAGTTTTGCTTTGAGAGTGCGAGCAAAAGGGAAGTTGAGGGTAAGGCTTGTTCTCATCATGTGAGTATGGGTGGCTTTAGCCGGTATTAACACCCGCTAGGGCTGTTTTTCTAAGTTCACTAAATAAACCAGAATTTCATCTACTGATCGTCTAAAAGCGAATAAAAAAACTTGGAAAATTGACAATATTTAGTAACAGGAATTTCTGGCTACAATTACGGATGCGCAGCACTGAAGTGAGCGCCATAAAATTCAATAGCATTTTGATCCGACTGTCGCTGAAATTGTGACCACTGATCAAGATCATTGATAGCCTTGGCTATTTGATCGAGCGTTAAATTACTTGCATTATCAGCAACACCCAGCGCGCCTTTTAATCGATCGTGTAATAGATTTGTGGAGCTATGGCTATTTGATTTGCTAGCCGCTCTTTTTAATAAGAATTGCTGAATACTTGAAAGCATAGTTGCAGGTGCTTCGTTCTTCAATAAGGTATCGATTATATTAATAATATAATTCGGAGCGGCGACGGGTTTTTTTGCTCCTTGGTGTGGTATTTCAATGAATTGGCTAAATCCAATATTGAAATGTAAAAATATTTTGAGAAAGGTCGATTGGTCTGATTGCGCAATAAAACCCACTTCGATGGCTAATTTAAAAATATAGTGTTTTAAACTCTCAATTAATAATGGAGCAAGTTGTATTTCAATTAAGGTTTCAGTATATTTTTTTTTAAATAATGTTAACGCATTATCTGAATCGATAGTTATTTGGTTTGTATCGTTTGATGTTTTTATGCTACTACTCAGTTTAATCAATCCCTCGAAAAAATCACTAAAGTTTTCTAATAGGAAATGATTATAAGTTTCTTGAAACTTCTCAACTCCCAGATGCTGACATATATTGATATAATATTGATCTTTTATAGAGTGAGGGATTGTGCATGCCGCTAGAGCCATTATAATCTGTGACAGGATAAGGCAAGTTGAAGATTTAGCACTATCCTGATTATTGCTTAGGGAAGGATTGATGATGCGATTAAAAAAGATATAGGAAAATTGGTTATACACCATTTGAAGCTGAGTGAGCGACGCATCATTTTGATGGTGTTCTAATTGCAGATTAAAAAAATCTTCGCAGGTTGTCGTATTTGTTTCGAGGTATACCAACAATATATCAAGTTGTCTTGTGGATAAATCATTTAAATAACTCTTAAATAACTCAAGAATTGAAGCGATTTTTTGTTTATAATAATCAACTTGAATATTAATAAAATTATTAACGCTATTCTCTGAAATTTGCTTATCCTTATAAAATTGCTTAAAAGTCATTAAAGAAATAGGGTTTAATTTAGTGTAATTAATATTATGATCTTCTGCGTCAATTTCTGTTGCTATAAAAGCAGAAATTTTATTTTTTAACGTTTCAGAATTGATTAATGCAAGTAATGATTCTAAGCTTGCTGGCTTCGTGCCTCTGCAATGTATTATGCTTTTCGAACGTGAAGAACGGCGTTGTTCAAGCCCTTTAATATTGTTTTCATCATTAGGGGCGGATCCAGTATTTAAATCTCCTGCTGAAAGGGGTGAAGCATCCGTAATAACACCACTAGAATCAATCCTATCGATAAGAATTTGCGCTTTAAAAAAGGGTAAGAAAATTTGAAACTGTTCATCCGTAAGTTTTTCTATGAATTCATGAGTTAGGTTAGGTTTTAAACGTTCAAATAAAGTTGTGATTTTATTTTTTGTAGTTTGATCAGTTAAATCAGTATCTGTACTTAAATTTAGTTCACTAATTTGTTTAATCAGTGACGCTATGGAATTTGTAGAATCTGAACCATTATCCCCAAGCATTATTAAACACGTCCCCACTATTATTATTGTTATACCTATTTTATCAATCAATACTGAAGAAAGTAAGACACTCTAACGGGCTTTGGATACCACTGCGAGCGCATGAAATTCACCCGCAGTCGTGTTGACGTATTAAACTGATCTTCAATTCATATTCATAGTTGGCATGTTTTGCGCGCCACCCACGTTAGTGGGATTAGAATTGGGATTAAGAGTAGTACTCAACTGATTGCGTAATTCACGCAATGAATCGGTATTACCGGTGGCGGTTTGCGTTAAGCTTAATAATAACGCCGACATTGTGGCATTTAAACGTTCAGTCGCTAAGCGTTGTTCGTATTGTTCATAACGCATTTCTGCTAATACCAATAAAATTTGACGATCGACGGTGGCTGGCGGTTCCTGATTGACTTCTTGATACCATTCTGGGGTTAGGCGGCGACTGGCGCGATATTCATCAACTTGTAATAAACTCGCATTAGGAGCAATGGGATTAGCACTTTCAGGGATCCCCGCTTGCTGGCCTAAATTTTGAATGGGTACGCGTTGATAATACATGTGGAGTAAATTATCCAACGCAATGCTTCTCATCGCAGCATAAGAGCGCATGGTTAATAAATAATTTTTCATCGCGTCACTATTTTGCAACTGGGTAATCGCTAAATTGGGATTAGTGCCATTTTGTTGAGGAATGCTTTGATATAAACTATTATAGTCGACCGTTTGAAACGGATTACTAAGCCCACTCAATGACATAATAAATGTCATGGCTTGGTCTTTAGTATCAGGAAAACCGTCTTTTGAGGTTGGAAATTGACCTAACGTAGTATCTTTACCAAAATAATTATAATAAGTGGTGCCTAATAATGAAGAAACACTGAAATTATTGGTAGGTGCTGCAGTATTATACGAATTTTGTTGGTCAGCATCACTTATGGTTTTTGGAGGACTATCCACATCGGGAATGTTTGCCATATAGTCGCGTAATTTTGTATAAAAACTGGCATTATTCAAGGTGTTTTTGACTTGTTGATTCAAACTATTTTGCACATTTTGATTCACCAAGGTTTGCGCATTTATCATACCCATATTAGCAGAAATCACTTTACCCGCATCTTTAGGGGCTTGATAATTTTGGCTTTGGATAAATTTTAACGTGGGATTTAATTGTTTGGCTAAATAAGTAACAGCATGCGCCGTATTTTTTAAATAGGTTAAAATATCTTGGGCGTTAGCGAGCAGTGGGAGAGTGATTAAACTGGTCGTTAAGAGCGCGGGTAATAATAATTTTCTAGGAATCATCTGAATACTCCTTAGTTAAAAATCGGGGTTATTGATACGTGCCAGGTTGTGGCGGATTGCTAAAATTATTGTCGTTATCGACGTTAAATCCGCCAGACGGTGGAGGCGCGGTGACGGGTTGTGGATTGGGATAACGTTGGGTATTGAAATGATTATTTATCGTGTTCCCCGGTGCTGGCTGAGTATTTTTATTGGTGATGGGTTGTGAAAATGCCGGAAATGAATCAACGCCTAACGTATCATCATTGTTTTTATGAGGTGATCGATAAATCGGGATCTGTGCGTTTAAAGTTCGCATGAGTTTTTTATACGCCACACTTTCTGTGGCGGAATATTTATTATCGATATCGTGTTGATAATGCTGAACACAAGCTGAAGGACAACATTCGCTAAAAATAATATTACACGCTAGTGATTGTGCCGATGGCGGAGTATCAGCCAGACTTAACCCAGGAATCATTAAAAATACTATCGCACAATAACGCAAAAATTTATTCATGATCATCTTCCTCCAACGCTTTTAATGCCAGTGAAATACGTTCTGCGGAAAAAACACGCCCTAATAAACGCAGGCGTTCAAAGACAATATTTCGTCTTAAAAAAATGCCCGCCGGATCGTCTTCATGTTGGCTGACTTCTTCGGCGTGAATTAATAATTTTGAAGCAGAGCCAGGATGAGCGGTATCGATGGCTTGTAACAAACGTAGGGTGCGGCTGGAGTGAATATAGGCGGCGATGCGAATGAGTTGGTCCTCGCGCCCGAGTTCGATATTGCTCACATCCTCTAATTCGTTGCCGAGTTTTTCCATGCTGGCTTCAAGTTCTTTGTCATCGGCTAAAGCCCATTCTTCAACCCCTTCCATAAAAGCAATGACTCGATAAATCATCGGGTCTTGATAGTCTTTCCAAAATTGCAGCGATCCTTTGCGACTTAAATCAGGCATATACGCTTACTCTTCGGTTAAAATACTCATTACACTTTAATCTGCTGCCTAAGTCAAAATCAAATGAATTTATTCCTGATTAGCTTGCGATTAAAATATACTCAGGGCTTGGTTTTTTATCTTATTCGCGATACAATATGTGTACTCTAAATAAGGTTAATGATCAAGCATTATTTTTGATAATCATTAAGCGAAAAACGTAACGATTCATTTTTTATTACTACAAACGACGGATAGCGTTTGCTTTTACAAGAATTTTCAGTATTCTTGAACGGTGGGAAAGTAACGAACACGGTGAGTTTATCAATCATCACGTCCAAACAGCTAAGTCTGTTGTAAGACG
This sequence comes from Legionellales bacterium, assembly GCA_026125385.1. Classification (NCBI taxonomy): domain Bacteria; kingdom Pseudomonadati; phylum Pseudomonadota; class Gammaproteobacteria; order Legionellales; species Legionellales bacterium. The sequence continues at coordinate 22,203 of JAHCLG010000019.1, read as the reverse complement.
TAAGCTGAACGATAAACTGCCTAACTAACGAGAGTAATGCGATGGGTTTTTGGCGAGGCTTTGGTCGTGTAGTAAAACCATTTGTCGATGTGCCACGTTGGCTTGATTATCGCGGTATTGCCGATAACACTAAATATATCGCCCGTGCGGCAAAAAATTTATTTTCCATTCAAAAATCCAGTCGCCGCGAAACCTTTGACCAAGCAGTCAGGCGCCTCGGCTTAACCGATGAAATGCTTCATTCCCAAATGCAATCCCTCTATCGTCTAGCCCATGTTTATTTTGTTTTAGCCTTAATCGTTTTAGGCTATGCCATTTATCTTTTTATTTCCTTGGCTTTTTTTAGTGGCTTATTAGCCGTGGTGATCAGCGCTTATATGTTAGCGAATGCCTTTCGCGCACGTTTTCGCTATTTTCAAATTAAAACTCGACGGCTTGGCCAATCGTTTCGTGAATGGTTTAGCGCCGATATTCAAGGTAAAACGTATGAATAAAATCTCGTTCAAGTGGAAAATTCTCTTACTCCTCGCCACCGTGTTAACACTTTTTAAAAGTGTAGCGTTTGCGCAAAATGCCCAAGGCAATGTGTGGGATATTTTTGCACCACAGGCGATTACCGATGGCACCGATGTTTCGATACTATTTCTTGGGCAAATGTTTGGTGGCGTGGATGGCGTATTGCATGGCTATGGCAGTCAAGTGTTAGGCGCTATGTTTACTATTTTTAATGCGGCAGTCATTGGCGTGGGTGGCATAGTCATTATTTACACGGTGGTGGTGGCTACCTTGAATACCGCGAATGAAGGCGAATATTTAGGTCGTAAATGGAGTTCTATTTGGATCCCGGTGCGCACGGCAATTGGTACGGCATTATTAATTCCCAAAGCCTCGGGTTATTCCATGATCCAAATTTTTATTATGTGGGTCGTGATCCAAGGCGTGGCAGCGGCCGATTCTTTATGGAATGCAACTTTGCAATATATTACACAGGCAGGTACATTTTTACCAGCTACCATTAATGCGCAAAATTTACGCCCCTTAGTTACACAAGTAGGGAGTGCATTTCAAAGTCAAATTTGCCTAGCCGGCGAAAATCATTTTTATAATATAGAATATCCTAATAATACGGTGAATTTACAACCTTCTTATCCTAAATTAACCGGATCAACTAATAAAAATTACATGACTTTTTTTCCCGATCCCAATACTATCCCCACAAACAATCTTCATAATATCACGCCTACTGATTGCGGATATCTGGTATTTCAACCCAATACGCGGGATAAATCGGGAACGTGGGATAATGCACAAAGCAGCGCTGTGTGGCAAGTCTTAAATGATTTGCAACCGTATGCTACGCAAGTTGTTCAACACGCAGGTGTAAGTGCATTTACTGACGACAGTACTTATAAACAAGCCGTGCTGGCCATTCAAGATGCTACTCTAGATTATATTGCCATCATGGATCCCACCATCCACGATATAAATCAACTGGCCGAACAAAATTTACAAGGTCAATTTGCGGATACGTCTAAACAAGGTTGGATGAGTGCGGGCAGTTATTACGAAGCCATTGCGGGTACTAGTTCGGAACGTAAAACTATTGCATCCAATTTATTTCAAAATTACGCTCCGCTTAATGATGTAGGCAATTATAAAGATCGAGGCATCAGTCATGATCATTGGTTACAAGTCGCCGCGATGATGAGTACCGTGACTCCAGATTTAGTGACGGCTGCCGGTAATGGCTTACTCACAGGCCCTCAAGATCAGTTTAATAATGCCAATCTCGAAACCTTCCCTAGAAGCTCTAGTTCGGGCGCAGCCATGGGTGTAGTCAATATTTTTACCGGTGGTTTAGGCCAAATTGGCATCGATTTATGGGCGAATGTATTTGAGAATAACGGCCAACATTGGGTCGATCCGATTGCTTCTCTGGTTTATTTAGGCAATCGCATTATTACGACCGTCGCCTGGCTATGGGTGTCATTAAGTTTTGTGGTATTTTTCATATCGTTAGTGGCCGGGATTTGTTCGTCTATGAATCCAGGATTTTGGGCATTCAGTGCGTTTATTATGTGGTTTATTCCGCTCGCCACCACGATCATGACCTTAATGTTTGCGGCTGGTGCCGTGCTAGCGTATTACGTGCCCTTAGTGCCGTATATTCTCTTTTTATTTGGCGCGTTAGGATGGTTTTTAGGCGTGATTGAATCCATGGTAGCGGCACCGCTGGTTGCTTTAGGCGTGGCACACCCCGAAGGACAACACGAAATATTTGGCCGTGCTGAGCCTGCGGTCATGTTAATTGTGAATATTTTCTTGCGTCCTAGTTTAATGATTATTGGGTTTATTTGCGGCATTTTATTGTCGTATATTGGCGTAGAAATTTTAAATTTAGGATTTTCTAATGCGGTTAAGTACATCAGTGAATCCGGTAGTAGTGGTTGGTCGGATGCTTTTAAAAACGTGGCGATGGTTGTTATTTATTGCGCGCTAGTGATGTTAATTATTAATAAAGCCTTTTCATTAATTACTGAAGTTCCCAACAAAGTCTTACGTTGGATAGGCGGACAAGAACAATTAGGCGATTCCAGCGCACCGATGGAAGAAGTCAAAGGCGCTGTTTCGGGCAGTGTTGGCAAAATGGGTGGTGAAGCTTCACAAATTGGCGGCGAAGCATCCAAAGGTGCTTATGAAGCGGGTACCGAACAAGGACAAAAAATTCGTAAAGCCTGGGATGCGAAAAAAGGTAAAGGTGCTAACATTAATGTTACTGGAGACGATAAAAAAGAGTAAATCACTGGTTTTTCAAAGTTGCTTTTTAAATATAACAATATCTGCAGTCACGGCGCGTAACCCATGAACTATTTCATTGATCCGCCGTGGCGATACACCCATTTCACGGGCAATTTTATTTTGACTTATTTGCATTGGGATCAAAAATTCTTCGAGTAAAATCTCGCCTGGATGAATATTTTTTAATTTTCGAGTGGCCATAAATACTATTCCTCACTAATGCGAAAAAATCAGCATGAATCATCTCCATATTCGCTCGGTGGAATTAATTGAGTTAAAGCATAACGCCCGGGTGCTGTGGTGAGTGCGTCGCAAATTTCGCGTGCGGGGATGATATCACCGCTGGCCTTGATTAGCATCTCCATCCAATCTGGCCACCACGATCCTGAATAACGTTGCGCGGTTTTTTCCCATTCATTGGCATCCAATGTGAGATGAGTGTTTTTTAAATAACCGTATTTTTGTTTATAAGGAGAATTAATTGCGCCTGCCACATGTCCTGCTTCCACTAAAATAAAGTGATGATGACCGCTTAATAATTGGGTATTGCGATAACATCCCTGCCACGGCGAAATCGTATCATCTCTCATAGCCACCGTATAGCAAGGCACGCTTATTTTCGTTAAATCCAAATCACAATCATCGATAATAATAGTATTAGGGTTACTTAATGAATTTTTTTGTAATAATTCGCGTAAATAAAATAAAAATAATCCGTGAGGTGTATGAGTAATATCCATCGACCAATACAAAGAATCCAAAGCCAGCGGTTGACGACCACGTAAATATTGATTGATATAATAAGGCCAAATAAACTGATTGCTTTCTAGCGTATTAAACGCGGTAGCCATTTTGCGACCATCCCACAAACCATCAAACTGCATGCTCTGTTCAAAAAAAGCAATTTGATCGTCGCCACTATAATATTGAATAAATCCACTTTCTTGAAAATCCAGTAAGGCTCCCACGAGCGTCAAAGTTTTAATCCAATCGAATTGTTTCGCGGCAAGATACGCGCAGGTAGCAGCTAATAACGTTCCCCCTAAACAAAATCCAAAGGTGTGAATTGTTTCATTATGACATCGACGGCGAATGACTTTTAAGGCTTGGTAAACGCCTAATTGCACATAATCACTGAAGTTAAAATGATTTTGCTCGACTTGTGGATTAACCCAAGAAATAGCAAACACGGTATAACCCTGATCGATAGCCCAACGAATTAATGAATTCGAGCGACGCAAATCTAAAATATAATATTTATTAATCCACGACGTGACAAATAATAAAGGTTCGGGATAGACTTGAGGTGTTGTTGCTTGATATTGGATGAGTTGAATTAATTCATTTTCAAAAATCACCGCTCCTTTGGTATAGGCTAAGGTTTTTCCCACTCTGAAAGCATTTAATGGTGTTTTCTTTAAATTCACATAACCCTGCCATAAACTTAAATCTTCTAAATAATGAGCCAAGCCTTTTAAAAGATTTAAGCCGCGTTGTTCAAATGTATATTCTTGGATGTCAGGATTTGTAAGCCAAAAATTACTGGGAGAAAATGTTTCTAAGGTTAAACGCAGATAAAATTGGGCTTGTTTAAGCGCGAGTTTGTCGAGACTAGCTAAATTATCATAAATTGTTGTTAAACATTGTTCTGTTAATAAATAGGTTTGTTTAAGATAATTAAATAAGGCTTGCTCTGACCATCCTCGATGTTTGAATCGACGATCCGCAGGCGCGGGTTTAATGTTACTGGCGATTTTCCCCGTTAATACTTGCTGAATAATGTCGCGACATAATAATTGCTGTTGTTCAATAAAAAATATCCCTTGTTGAATAAGGGGCTGTGGATGGTTAAAAATATCCCAATAACTCGCCCACAGCACTTTTTGAAAAGTCAGCCATAAGCGCTGAAGTTCCATTAAGCCGGTTTGAGGGTGTGCATGATGATCGCTAAAAAAACGCTGAACTAAGATCCCATAGTAATGCCAGATTGTTTGCAAAGCGGTATTCATTTCTTCGAGAAACCGATCATTTTCGTGGTTTTCCTGCGTGGATTGATTATTTTTCATTTATTGTTGCCTGCGGAAAAAAAGGATTATCGAAGTAATATAAACTAAGATTAAAATCAAGAGTAGGGGCAATGCCACAATATAGAGTAAGACACTTAGCAAGTTTAATCCATTAAATAGCCATAAGCTGGTGATGAGTCCAATGCCTGTGAATTCTGCGGATAGTGAGGTTGCTTGTGGTCGAAAATAAGTTTGAATTCGGGAGTTAAAAAAACCGACGAAATATCCGCGCAGAGTTTTTAGGCGCGTGAGTAAAAAAAAGTAAAATAAAAAACCGAGAGTTGCGATGATGATTAAAAAAATGTGATTCGTTGTTTTTAATAAGGGATACTGCGCTAATAGAAAAAAATAACCATAGGCGAGCAGGGTAGGAATGAAGAATTGAGCAACAATAATATCTTGCACTCGACGCTGTAAAGTGTGGTTTGCCAGTAAACTGCTTTGTAAGGGTGTTATGATTAACCACCAGCAGCAACTCAATAATAATAAATTTTTATCAGAATGGAATAGAGAAAAATCAAGTCTATGCAGTGGAAAAAAATGAGTTAGAGCATAGTGATGAATGCAAAAAATCAATAAAGTAAACAGTGAAACTAACAGGCAACTATAAAAAACATATAATAAAATCAGGATGCTCTTTGGCCAATGTTTAAGTTTGGCATGGCGGATCAGGCGTTGACTATAAGTCGAGGTGATGGGGGCGATTAACAAGCTGGAGAGTAATAAGGTCGGTAAAGAAATGCCCGTTAATAAAGGGATAGGTAATAACCGTATTATAAAATAGTAGATTAATAAAATAATTAAACTGGCTAAAAAAGTAATAAGAAAAAAAATCGACAGTGGAAAATAATTAGAAATCCCATAGCCAATAGCCTGATTAGTGTATTTTTTTAATAAGGGTTGGAATAGCTTATTTAAGATGGGTGTTTTTTTTCGTAAATATGCGCATTCAGACATCACTAAACTTAATAAGGTGGTAATAGCAAAGGGTTGCAAATAATTAAATTGCATAAAAAGTTGATGATAATCTATTTTTTCTGATGTGACGGGGTTGGACAAATAATGCTGGAAGATCAGCAATAAACTTAATAAAAAAAACCAGCTCATTAACTGTGCGCCAATGCTTATCCACCAAAAATAAGCTGAAGAGCGATAGCTGGGGAAAATCAGCGCGCGACGAAATATTAATAAAATAGCCAAAATAATCACGGCGATTAAACCGAAATATTGAGCATTTAACACTATATCGGGTTGAAATACCGCAAGCGCAAGGGCTAAAAACGTGATGGGGGCATTGGCCAGTAACCCGAGCCAGCGTGCTTTTGAATTAATCTGCAAGGCCGGCATCTCGATCCATATTTTTTGCCCCCGACGAAATAATGCGGAAAGTTCGTTCGGAAATGATTCCTTCTTTTAATTTTTGTTGTGCTTCGATAATCATGGGTTGGCCACGTTCGCGCACTAAACGTCGAGTGGTGGCGGTAATATTATCGAGATCGGATTCTAACAATTCATCGCGGATGGCTTCATCGAATACTAAATATTCGCGCAAAGCCACGCGTTTACCATCGATCGTGGGCACTAATTGTTGCCAAATAATCAGGCGTACCGTTTCAATAATATCGATTAAACGTCCATGACGTTCTTCAGCAGGAAATGACGTCACTAAGCGGCGAATCGTTTCAGCAACACCATTAGTGTGCAAGGTCGTATAAACCGGATGACCCGTTAATGCCGCATCGATGACAGCACTAATGGTTTCTGGATCACGCGCTTCCCCCACTAAAATTAATCGCGGTTTACGCCGTAACGCATTGCGCACACCTGCCGCGAAGGACGGTAAATGGCGTGGAATTTCGCTTTGACTCACAATGGCAGAAGTCATTTCTACGGAATCATAAACAAATTCGATGGGAGCTTCATAGGTTAAAATTTTGCGATCGCTATCGGGATCTTCGGCAATTTCACGAATAATTGAGGCCAGTAAGGTACTTTTACCAGAACCCGTAGCACCCGTCACATACACCACACCTTGATGTGGTGCGTAAGCATCGAGAATGCTTTGCGGTAATTGCATGGTTGATAAGGGAGGTGGATCGGTTGGAATACTGCGGATGGTAATTTGAATTCCTTCTTGGCCTTCCACTTCACAGCCCACCCCATTGACCCGATAACGATAACGTTCTGCGCGATTAGGACGAAATTCATAATGAGTATCCACATCCACACCCGATAATACTTGCGTAGTACCATTAGGGCCATAAATATGATTTAACAATTCACTGACTTCAGTGTTGGTTAATTTTTTATTGGTAATGCGTTTTAAACGACCATATATTTCAGCAAATATGGGTTCGTTCGTTTGCAATGTAATATCGGAAGCGTTGAAACGAAAACAATGTAACAGTAAACGCTCTAAATCCCGTTCGCGAAAACGCGTTGGTTCGTCTGGCAATAAAAAATGCGGTTCACTCATTTGATATCCGAGAAATTAAACCGTTGCGCGCGGTTGTGCTCGTCCTGCCAATTTTTTACGATTACCGGATTCCATGTTTGACTATTACTTTGTAAATTTGGCAACGCGGTGATTCTTAGTACTTGATCGTTCACTCGCATTTCACCGTTTTCATTAGTAATACCTAAATCCGTTTGCGCGACATAAGGTAGGCTTACCATATTTTCAGCGAGCAATTTGCGATAGAGCACCATGCCGCGATAATCGCGTTGTAAGCGATTTAAATTATCGTTATAAATCATATTGGCTTGCTTAATTCCTTGCGTCAACCTTGTTGAATATAATATTTCCATACGCGCACCTCAGCAGGATTTTTGGGTAGCAAGCTGCGATCGGGAACGGGTGGGCGTTGATAATCCATGGAGATATATTCACGCCAATTGGGGGCAGCGGTCACAAAGCGTGCTTGAGTAATAATTTTATAGGTGCGTTGAGCTAAACGAATGGTTTGAGTATCGGCTAAATGCAAACTATCGCGACCTTCTGCTAAGACCGGTGGTAAAACATTATGGGGTAGTAATAAGCCATTAAAATTAAATGCGCGTTCTAATTCGTTACGGTGCTGATTAAGAATGCTATCGATTTGTCGTGAACGCCAAGCAAGACCTGAACGAGCGCCCACGCTTAACGCGGTATCCCGTACCATGGCATAACGCATATCGTTTAACGATCCGCTCGCAGGGATCACGGTATTTTCACTGAGTTGTTGGAGTTGATTTAAGTTCAGGGTATCAATGGTTTCAGTGCGCGAGCACCCAGTGAGAATAAAACCGATTAACAATGTGAAAAGGACTAATCGCATGATTTAAGCTATACCTTTGGTCAAGGAAACGGCGCATGGATTTAATCTTTAGATTCCGTTGCTGATTGCTGGCAACGACTGCAAAGAGTGAACCTAGATTAAACAATTACTTTGCATTGAAACAAGATGTTACTTTAAAGTCAATAGCTATTCCTGCAATAAACGAGCAGCGCCTTTTTGCAATAACGCTTGAGCCACGGCGATGCCGAGGGCTTCGGGGTGATGACTATTTCCCGTTTGCTGCACTTCGATGCGTTGGGTGCCATTGGCATTCCACACCACCCCCATCAGCTGCAATGATCCTTCAATCATTTGAGCGAAACTTCCGACGGGAGACGTGCAAGACGCTTGTAACGTCCGATTCAGTGCTCGTTCAGCACAAATTCGGGTAAAAGTTTCGGGATCATGAATTTTGTCGACAATGGCTAACAGGTCTTGGCGTGCGCTTAAACATTCAATGGCAATAACACCTTGTCCCACCGATGGTGTAAAAGTGTTAATAGGCAACACTTCTTGAACATGTGACTCTAAACCCAGGCGTGTCAAACCGGCTTCCGCAAGGATTAAAGCGGTAAATTCGCCGGCGTGCAGTTTGTTAAGACGCGTATCCACATTACCGCGGATCATCTTTACCGTTAAATCGGGTCGTTGATGTAATAGCGCGGCTTTGCGGCGCACGCTACAGGTGCCCACACTTGCGCCTGCGGGAAGTGCCGCAAGGCTGGAATAATGTGGACTCACTAACACATCATGCGGAGAATGCCGTGCTAACACCGCACAGAGAGTGAATTGTGGATTTAATTCTGGGGGCACATCTTTTAATGAATGCATGGCGATATCGGCGCGGTTGGCGAGTAATTCTTCTTCTAAGGTTTTAACAAATAAACCCTTACCACCTAATTCGGCTAATGACTGATCAAGAATTTGATCGCCTGCCGATTGAACTTCGCGCATTTCGAAAGTTAAAGAGGGATGTGCTTGTTGCAGTTTTTGTATAATTAATTGAGTTTGAACAATCGCCAGTTTGCTTTTGCGCGTGGCAATGCGAATTTTCATACATGAATCCTAAATGTCTAGGCCGGCGTATAGCGTAGCTGAATAATCCGACGGCTTGGGAACACCGCAATATCCGCACGACTACCCGCTTGATAACCGGCATCGCTGAGAATATCACCCAGTGGTGTATTTTCAGCGGCAATGGTGACCACAATCGGAATCGCGGGTTCAGTGCCTAAAATTTGCAAACGATAATTGGTGGCGCGCGCAATTCTCGCGACTAAGGGGCCAATCGGCCCTGACCAATCGATGGAAGTTAAATCGCCCATTCCATAACTGCTGGGATTTGGTGGAGGTTTTAAACGAGCTTGAGGATTGGCGGCTTGCTCGATAGCGGCCAAATCGACTAATGAATGACTCACATTACTGGCCGCTTCGGCAAGTTTAATCGCTGCCGGATCTGTTCCTTGTTGCGGGGGTGGTGGTACGCTTGCGCAACCTGCAATGTTCAGCACGAATGCCATGCAAAGGCACAATTTGCCAATGGTCATATTACCCTTACCTAAGCGTTAGTTAATAAAGCAAAATCCATTGAAACAGGAATGGTAAGCTTTTGTCAAGTTAGGTAAACTAATAACAATAATTCACTTTATCAAGGAACCCACCATGGCAGGCGGTTTTAAAGCAGATACCCATTGGCGCGATTCCGCGCGCAGTGCGCGATTTTGGGTCTTCGATGCGAATGCGTGCTTTCCTATTTTATTTGCATTGCTTCATATTGCTGTCTGGACGATTTGCTTGGCTATTGTTGCGACATTCTTTTTTACTATGCTCAATCGGCGCGGTTATACGGTAACCGTATTTTTCCGCGTGTTACGCACTTATATCGCCGGTCCACGCAAACAATCACGGCCTTGGTGGATTTGAACATGGATATGTCGGCAAAATTAGTCAAACTCGCCAAAGTGTTGAATGCTAAATTCACCTTAAACGATAGACCGATTTCCCATCGTGAAGTATTTGCCGATACCGGCTTATTGCCAGCCATCGCCCGCCGCGCCGATCAACTCTGTTCGCTGTGTTTGGGCTATGGGATTGGAATTAGTTTTGAAGAGGCTGATAAATCGGTTTTGGGTGTGCGCGTGATTTTCGATGAAGTTACTCCCAATGTCTTACGTTATTTGTGTATTGCGGATGTATTGTATGAATTGATGAAGTCGGCTGCTTCGATGGATGTTACTCCATTAGACGAATTAATGTATGATTAAACTTAATTAATTGAAAAATGAATAATTATCCAAGCAAATCGACGAAAATCATCTATACTAAGAAATAAGAAAAAGTGCGAGACATTTTGGTAAAGTTAGTATAGAATACAAGTAATGACAATGTGTTTGAGTTTAGTGCAAGGTAACGATTTCATTCTCACTCAAACAGTCGATATGGGCGTTCACGAAAGGACCTGTGAGCAAGTTAAATTGCCAAGGAACTCGCATTACTATATAAATGTGCGGCAATAAAACATTGGTAATTTGGGTTCAGAGGTTATGTCAATATCTAACTTACAAGAAAAATTAGCAGCAATTGCTCGAGATGAAGCGCCTCGTGTTTTGTCACAAATGAGCACTATTGCGGGTCTTCGTGATCTAGGCAATGATTCGAGTAGAAGTCATATGTTAGAACACTCGATGCCAAATTCTTCACATGCTGCTGGTCCCTATTCAACACCTTCTCTTTCTAATTCTAGCGAATAAAAATCACGGAGGCTATCGTGACCATCAGTCAAGCTAGCATTATCAACGGGCAACGCAAGTTAGACGCCGAACATCATCGTGGTCAAAAGATGCGAGAATATACTCCAGAAGAAATGAGACAACGAAAAATCTGCGTGGTATGTGCCCGTGATTATTATGTTGCGATCGAAATCGCCGTAGAACAATTGAATTTCGCCGATCGCATGCGAGCCAAACCCGAAGAAATCGAACAAGAAAAAATCCGTATTTATCGCAATTTACTAAAAGTCGTTGAAAAATGTTTTCGCAGTGCTGATTGGTCGATAAGCTTATTTTTTCAAGGCATTGGCAATCGTATTCGCGCCATGCGCGATGAAATTCGCCAAACCTTAAACGAAGCCACCGAATTTTTAAATCCCAATCTAGACAATGCGTCTTCTCAACTACGCGCTGGAATGAAAATTGTTTATGTGTCTTTGTATCAAGCCGATGGTAATAATTTTAATAAATGGCAAGCCTTGCTCACCAATATTACGCGCTTAAGCATAGGCCGTCCGGTGTATGAAAGCGAACGCGATATTCAAGCCGTGATCCGCGCAAAAGCAGAACCCCGTCGCGATGCGTATGTGGCACTGTACGTGCGTGAAGAAGATATTATCCCTCCCTTAGGCGGAATTCATCCGCGCGATCGCTCGGGCAACCAGCTCTTAACCATTCGCGAAGGTGCGATTAAGCCCGAAAATATCCACGAATTTATTCATAACAATGGCGTCACCGTCACTCATTATAAGTTTGAAAAAAATAAACTATGTCCCAAATAAAATAACCGCGATTAAAAATCGCGGTTATTTTATTTGGCAGCCTATTGTTTATCCGCTGCTTTTTTAGTTTCTGGCGTGATCGTCACATGATTATTCGGTGGCACGACAACAATTTGCACGGGTTGTGGATTGAAAACATGAGGAAACGCCTGGGTAAAAAACGGATCATTAAACGTGGCAAAACTTTCATTCATCAGTTGTTGCATGTGCGCTTGAAATTGCGTTTGTTGTTCTTGGATATGTTTAAATAAATCGGCCGCCTCTTTTTGTGAGATTTTTTTCTGATCATTCGATTGTTCGACTTTATACGTGGTATGACCATTTTTATCTGTTACGGCGGTAATAATGGTTTGACTAAAATGAGGAATGATGAGCTTTTGTTGAGTTACTTGTTGTTGGGTAGAGGCGTTCAGATCGCTTGCTTTAATCCAACCGGTGTCACCATTCTCAGGATTACCTACTTTTACCCAACCATTCTTCTGAAAAATTTCAACTAAGGTCTGGGTAGGTTTGATTTGGCTTACCACAGCCGATTTGGCATCGGGGTTGGTGTGTAAGCTTAACGTTTTTGCCGCGGGAGCGTTTGCCAAAGCCAGTGAGGATGCGGCAATTAAACAAGTAGAAGTGAGTGTTAGCGAAAATAATTTTTTCATCATAAATTACCTCTTCAATAGATGGTTCAACTAAATTTAAAAAATGAGTTGAATAAAAATGTCAAACAATACAGACGGATGAATTTTCTTGGGTATAGCTACATCAAGAAAATTTGGGTTATTTATAGCATGATTGACTGAAAAAATCATCCCTTCGTGCAGTATAAGTCACTGCTATTTACAGCAAGATGAAATATTTTTATACCTCAGCAATTTTATGGTTATAATGCTAGATTGAGGTAATTAGATAGACAAAACGCACTTGAAAATGAGCAGTGTGGTATTTTATCCTTAACGAAGGCTAAGCGCATCGATCATCGATAAGATAACCGATTGCTTGTGTAATTAAGAACAGGCATAACCCATTAATCTTAGAGAGTCAAATACACTATGACGGGTCAATCCCAAGGGCAACAAGCAGATAATTCACTCGCACCATTATGGATTATGATCTTGGTTTTTATTGTATTGGGATTGATTTGGTATTTCTTCTCAGCCCAAATCATTAAAACCATTTTTGATTATAAAGCTTGGCAAATTGATCTGATTGGCAAAGTCATTGGTGGCGTACAAAACTCCCCAACCCTGCTTAGGCTGCAAAAATTTATTCACGAAGTGAATCCCGCTAACGTAAGTTTTAGTACATTATTAGCGGTGTGTGAAGTGGTGGGCGATTATCTGCGTTATCCTTTTGCTGCGCTGATTTTAGGTTTGGGTATTGTGTTAATTTTGCGTTCAGATTCATTTCGTTTTCGTTCTCGGTATAACATGAAAACTTTGTTTCGCGCCGAATTAAAAATTTGGCCGCAAATCACGCCCATCGCCAATTTAAATTTAGTCAAACAAGATATCGACGAAGGTCCTTGGGCTATGTCCTTGCAACCCATGGCATTTGCTAAAAAACATCAGTTACTCAAAGAAGAACGCAAATCGATTACTGATGGGATGTTACTGCGCGATCAACGTCCTACCGTCAGCGTGATTAAAGGTGCGGCTTTTCGAGTGTTTGCCTTGCAATTAGGTAAACCTTGGCAAGGTCTAAAACCGTTACCCGAACATATCAAAGCGTTATTTGCAGCATTTGCGGCAAAAGGCAATGGAGATGATAAAGTCGCTCGAAAATTATTATTAACCATCGCCGAATCTACAGCCCGTGGCGGAAAATTAAATTATCAGGGTACTGAACATCTTCTCGCTAAATATGCTGATACCAAACCCGTCAAAAAAATTTTAGAACAACATGGATATGTGTTTACCGTGATGATGAGTATGCTCGAATTTGCTCGACAAGATGGGGTGTTTGCTTCTGCCGATTTTCTTTGGCTTAAGCCCATCGATCGCACCTTGTGGTATGCGTTAAACATGGTGGGTCGTCAAACACCGTTGCCAGAAGTCGCCGGAATTTTTTCCCACTGGGTAAATGAAAAAGAAATTGGCCATGCCTTAAAAACTCCGATGGTTGAAGAAGCGGTAAATGCATTAGAGTTGGCAATCAAAGAAGTCATTTATATTCCAGACGAGGAAAAATAACAGCCATGTCATTGCGCGGCATTAAAACCAAAGATGAATTAAATCCACGCGAACTCATGCGAGATACGCGCACACTCGGGCGCAAATTTAAAGATTTTTTTTACGATCCGCTAGGTGTTGGCGTGCTCTTAACATGCTGTGCTGCCGCCATATTTGTCTATCCTGCCGCTATTGATATTGTGGTGGTATTTGGTCTTTTTTCTTTTTGTTTTACCGTCACGCGCAAATATTCACTGCCTTTTCGCATGCCTCAACACGCCAATACCCTTGACTACAACGATTTAAATCCAGGCAATGGTAAACCGCTAAAATCCCGCGGCATATTATTTTTAGGCAATGAAAAAGATACGGGGCTAGAGCTGTGGTTTAGCAATGATGATATGCGCACTCACATGTTAATTTTTGGTTCTACCGGAAGTGGTAAAACCGAAGCGCTAATTTCTCTAGCCTATAACGCGTTAGTGCAAGGCAGTGGTTTTATTTACGTCGATGGTAAAGGCGATAATACGCTTTACTCTAAAATTTTCGCCATGACGCGTGCCATGGGGCGCGAAGATGATTTACTGTTAGTTAATTTCATGACCGGTGCGCGCGATATTGTGGGTCCCCAAGAAAAACGTTTATCTAATACCATGAACCCGTTTGCGATGGGTTCTTCCAGTATGTTATCGCAATTAGTCGTTAGTTTAATGGATCAATCTTCGCAATCGCCGGATGGCGATATGTGGAAAGGTCGCGCGATTTCGTTTGTGGAAGCATTAATGAAAGTCTTAGTTGTTATGCGCGATCAAGGTGCCATACTGCTCGATGCCAATGCGGTGCGAAATTATTTTAGTTTAGAACGCCTTGAGCAAATCGTCATGGATAAATCGTTTCCGCGCGATGGTGGCTTGGAACCTGTAAGCTTAGAACATTTGCCGAGTGTGGTATTAGAACCTATCACCAACTATTTAATCAATTTACCCGGATACGATAAAAATAAAAAAGGTAAACAAGGCCCGCAAGTACTAGAACAGCATGGATTTATTACCATGCAATTAACGCGGGTATTTACTTCGCTTGCCGATACTTACGGTCACATTATCAGAACCAATTTAGCCGAAGTCGACATGAAAGACGTCGTGTTAAATCGACGTATTTTAGTCGTGTTACTACCCGCAATGGAAAAATCACCCGATGAATTATCGAATTTGGGTAAAGTGATTATTGCAACATTAAAAGCGATGATGGCAGCAGGCTTAGGCGATGAAGTGGAGGGTGATTATCACAGTATTGTGCAACGTAAGCCGACGAATTCGCCCACGTCATTTTTATGTATTTTAGATGAGTACGGTTATTATGCTGTGCCAGGTTTTGCCGTGGTACCAGCACAGGCGCGTTCGTTGGGATTTTCCACAATATTTGCCGGACAAGATTTACCTGCTTTCCAAAAAGCCTCAAAAGAAGAAGCGGCATCCATTGGTGCAAACACCAATATAAAAATTGCGATGAAATTAGAAGATCCCATTGAAACCTGGGAGTTTTTCTCGAAAACGGCGGGCGAAGCTTATGTGACCAAAGTCGATGCTTTTCAAACTAAGCAAGATAGTATTACCAACACCTACATGGATACGCGCAGTTCTTCGTTTGAAAAACGTGCAAGAATTGATTTATTGGATTTAAAAGATCAAGGCTTGGGTGAAGGTCATGTATTTTTCAAATCCAAAATTGTGCGCGCCAATTTATTTTATGCCAATCCTCCCACTACCAAACGCATGCGATTAAATCAATTTTTAAAAGTGGAAAAACCCGATAAGAAAAAGTTAGTTGATTTTGAACGCCGGTTAATTCGTTTTGAAGAAGCCTATAAAAATTTAGACACATTTGTTTCTACGCAAATGGAAAATGTAGAAATTAATTTAGTCGCTAAAAAATTAAATGAAAATCCCGATGTCGCGCCAATTGAGCGTGGTGTGAATGCGTTAATTGCGTTTCATAATAATACGATTGCTGAAGAGCATCCTGAAGAAGCAGAAGATATTGCTGATGAACAATTAAATATTTTCACCCAAATGCGTTTAGGACACCGCAAAAAATCGGATATTTTAACCAATGAATATGATATTTTCTCCGAACCCATCATTAATAAAATACCCACGCGAGAACAAATTGAATTTATTGAGCGCTTAACCGGTAAAGCGGCTAAACATGCGACTAATATTGCGGAAGAAGTAATCAAAGATATGCAAACTGCCACGTATTATCCACCTCCTATTCCCAATATGCCGACGGCCAGTGAGCTTGCTGAAATTGTGAATGACGTGTGTAACCACATTATCGAACAGCGCAACATTGTTAGCAGTGGCGGAAGTGGCGGCGGACAATCCAGTTCGCAATTCAAGCCATTGGATTTACCGGACTTGCCCGATTTACCGGATTTTCCTGATTTCCTTAATGAATCGAGCGAGAAAAAATCCGATACATTAACTAAATTTGACGAAATGGATTTAAACGATCTCAGTATTGATGATTTACCAGAACCTAATTTCGATGATTTATTATTAGATGATGATTTATTTAAAATGCCTAACGATAATACCGCTGAAGAAAATAAAAAACGTGAGGAAGATGAGGATAAATAAGGCTGATAAGCACGCTTAATGATGTCGATAATGCGCGCGCATGATTAATTCTCGCGGTTTATACGTCACTAAACTTTCAGCAACGATGGGGTGATCGAGCAAATGTTCAAATTCAAAGTGCTGAGCGATCGTGGCTAAAATTAATTGGATTTGTGCAATCGAAAATTGACTGGCAATACAAATTCTAGGCCCTGCTCCAAACGGTAAATAAATATGTTTAGAAAATTTTGGCTTAGCATCCGGTAAGAAACGTTCAGGGATAAATTGTCGGGGGTTTTCCCAGTATTGAGAATGTTTTTGAATGAGAAAAGGGCACATTAATACATTTGAATTTGCCGGTAAATAATAACCATCAATCTCATCGGCTTGAATTGATTTTCTTGAAATAAGCCAAATCGGCGGATACATTCTCAAAGATTCTTGAATGACTGCTTTCAAATAGACAAGATTGGGTAAGTCTGTAATAGTAGGTAACTGTCCATTTAATACATTTTTTAATTCTGCTTGCAGTTGAATTCGTACTCGTGGATATTGTGACAACAATAACCATGTCCAGATTAAATGAGTTCCAATACTTTCGTGGCCTGTTACTAATAAGGTTAATACTTCATCAAAAATATGTTGTTCGCTGATAGGGGAAACTTGATCCGGCTGTTTAGCATTTAACGCGAGATGTAATAAATCAGTAGCAGGTGAATTTGGCTGAGAACGTCGTGTGGTAATAATCTCACGAATAGTGCGTTGAACATGACATAAAGCGATTCGAAAACGAATATTGCGATAAGTGGGAAGCCACCAAGGAATAAAGGGGGCTGTGTTTACGATGTGTCGATTTAATATCATAATATTACGTACAATAAAATCTGCTTGTTGATTTAAGTCCACGTGATACAAAACTTTTCCCGCGATGACTAACGCCAGTGTTAACATTTCTGGCACCATATCGAAAGATTTATTTTTTTTAGCAAGGTCTTGCCATTTTTCCATATGCGCACGGGTTTCTTGCACCACTAGTTCAGCATGATGATTAATTTGCTGAGAATGAAAGTAAGGTTGTAATTGATGACGTTGCGATTTCCAAGACTCACCTTCATTAGTCAATAAACCTTGCCCAAAAAAATAACGCAGACGTTGGTAATGCGTTTCTTCTTTTGTATAATTATTTTGATTATCTAATAAAACATGACGAATACCAGATTCCGTGTTAACAATATAATTTTGATCAAAAAAACTGGAAAATTGCACAATATCGCCAAATCGCTGGGTGACTTTTTCAATAAAATCGGCCTTGTTTTGATACGTCATGCGCATTAGATTGAATAAATTAACAGTAGGAAATGGTTTAGCGGTTGGCATGGATAATTAATCTTAATTAGAAAGTCATACTATTGTAATAACTATAACATACTCTATAAATAAATTTGAAATTTTATTTGTTATCAAACTGATGCTAATATGAAAGCTTATTTTGTGTCTGCAACCGAAGTCGCAAGGATAAGCAAAAATGCTCTACGATATAGACTTATCACCTTTCAAATGGCGCTATTTAAAAATCGTCGTGATTATATGCTTGTCGTTTAGCATCACGGCATGTTTAAACGAGCACACCTATTTTCGTCAACCCACGTATTTATCAAAAACCCAACGTTTGGCATTAGTGGGAGCCGCAAGTGGCGCAGCAGTTGGCGCTTATACTGGAGGAGGTTTTGGTGCGGGCATCGGCGTGATTGCTGGGGGAATTATTGGCACCACGGTCGGGCATTTTTTACAACGCCATCAAACCACACTGGAAAAATTAATGTCGAATGGAGTGCAGGTGATTGCCGTTGGCGACAATGTTGTTTTAATCTTGCCTGCGAATAAATTCTTTTATGAAAACTCACCCAATCGCCGACGTGAAATGGATCCTCTGTTAAATGATATTGCTGCGTTATTGCGGGGCTATCGCAAAGTTGAAGTAAAAGTCGCTGCGTTTACCGCACCTTCGCCTTCCGCGCAGCGCGCACTGGCGTTAACCACGCAACAAGCACAAGCCATAGTCGATTATTTATGGGCGCAAGGTACGGATACGCGAATGATGTATGCAGTAGGTTATGGCGATGCTCATCCCATTGCCAGCAATCAAACTGCCTATGGTCGGGCAAAAAATCGTCGTATCGAAATCAGTTTGCGTTTACTCCCATCGTGTTGCCAACTGGCAATGCCAGCCAGTTAATGGCTAAGGAAGTCACATGGCTAAAACCAATCCTTCTACCCAAACGACAAAACAAGAAAAAATCGGTAATTTATATCGCTATTACCAACAGCGTTTATTTTTACGGGGATTGATTGGGGGTTTATTAACAGTATTAATTTTAGCATTAATTCTTTTATATCACGTGACCCATCAGTCTTTAGCGCCGAGTTACGCTTTAATGTACGATCAAACTTCGCGTAAAACGCAATCCGTCGAATTAACGGAATTATTAAAACCCAATCAATCCAATCCAACCGTGCTAAAATGGGCTATCGATAAAGTCATCCGCGCCTACAGTTTAAATTTTGCTAATTACCAATCTCAATTAGATGATATAAAAACCTCGTTTACCGATCGCGGATGGACTTCGTTTTTAGATCAACTTACCAATGCCGGTGTATTAGGTCAAATTGAAGATAAAAAATTGGTTTTATCCGCGGTGGTGAGCGGGGTGCCAATTTTAGATATGCGGGAATATACCGATGGGCAATATACTTGGCATGTGCAAATGCCAATTTTAGTTACGATTACAAGTGCCAGTGAAACTCGCGTTGCCAGCTATCTTGTTTCACTGCTCATTATCCAAGTGTCCACCTTAGAGAATCCGAAAGGAATTGAAATTTCGCGTTTCATATCAACCTCTAACACTTAAAACTAAATTTTGCAGATGAGCATTTAATCGTGCTTTGTATGTTGAACACAGTCTGATATAGTAGGAAAAGGTATTCGCTAAGATCTTGTAGAGTAACGATTTCTATTTTATACGTAACGAGAGGGCATTGGGGCAATGTCAGATGATGCAGTCGAAATTGTAAGACTTCGTAATCATTTTTATCGCGATAATTATCGTCGGCTGGCGTTGGCGTTATTAATTACCTTACTTATTGTGATTATCCTAGTGGGTACACTGTTTTATGTGTTAACCCATCCGCCAAAACCCGTTTATTTTGCCACAACGGCAGATGGTCGTTTAGTAAAACTCCAACCTTTAACCGATCCGGTCTTGAGCGATTCTGCCATCGCACAATGGGCAACCAAAGTTGCAATGCAAGCGTATTCGTATAACTATGTTGATTATCGCGATGCGTTAACGCGCTTATCCGATAATTTTACGCCTTATGGTTGGAAACAATTTGTTGCAGGATTACAAGCCTCTAACAATTTAAAAGCGATTATTGATCGTCACTTTATTATGAGTGCGGTGGCTACGGGGAGTCCGCAAATTTTGCAACAAGGACTTTTGGGCGATCATTACGGATGGCAAGTATCGTTGCCTATGCTCGTATTATTACACAGCGGCTCAGGACAACAAATCCAACAAGCCTACGATGTAACCTTATTAGTCGTGCGCGAATCACGGTTGAATTACCCCGATGGAGTCGCTGTCGCGCAATTTGTTGCAAGTCAACGCGAAGGAATGCCATCAGCATAAAGGATGACTCACTGAATGATGAAAGCGATGAATAACATTACTATTTTCCAAGCAATCCAGTCATTGCTACTCAGCGTTTTATTTTTCACGCCATTCAGTGCAATGGCGCAACCGAGTTGGATTTCAGGTAATCAATCGCCACCACCCACCGTGGCTCAAACGGTTAGCCCATATTTTAGCCAGCGTTTGCAACAACGAGAAGCCGCATTATCCTCGGGCGATACGACTTCTGCCGATAATATGACCAATATCGAAAACCAATTAGCTCAACAACAAAATAACGCTTCTACCGCGCAAAAACCTCCAGTCGCGAAAATTGATCCGAAAGAATTGCACAATACGGCATTTTCTAATTTAGTATCGCAATCGTTGCCAATGTCTCCGCGAGAAATTGTTACATTGCATAATTTATTTAATGCAACGCAACGTGCGGCTTCTACCATTCCTGGCGTACCGCCGAGACCGGTTTCGCGAATGATGGACGTGAGTTTATCTCCCGGTTCCACGCCTCCCGTCATCCGCTTATACGCGGGATTTATTTCAACCTTAGTATTTTTAGATGCTACTGGCGCCCCTTGGCCTATTCAAGCCTACGATTTAGGCAATCCGCGTGCCTTTAATATTAGTTGGAACAAGAAAAACAATATGATGATGATCCAGGCATTAACGGTATCCACTGTCGCTAATCTCATGGTGAAATTACAAGGAAACGCTACACCCGTCATGCTAACTTTAGTGCCCGATCAGCAAGCGATCGATTATCGAGTCGATTTACGTATACCCGGATTTGGCCCCGATGCGAAACCAGCCACTAATGGCGATGGTTTACCTGCGGCTGGAGATTCTTTGTTACTGAATTTAATTAGTGGCGTGGCTCCTGTTGGCAGTAAAGAACTCGAAGTCACTGGCGCCGATGCGCAAGCGTGGTTAATTCAGAAAAAATTATATTTACGGACACAACTCAATGTGATTTCACCGGGCTGGATCACTACAGTCAATTCTGGCGATGGGACGCATGTTTATGAATTGCAACGCACCCCGACAGTACTGTTGAGTGATCACGGTAAATTAATTTCCATTCATTTATCAGGATTTTGAGATGGGTAATCGATTAGACAATATTAAAGGACTATTTAAAAATACCCGCACCCGCGTGGTGATTATTTTTACCTTTTTGGTGTTGGCCGTAACAACTGTTATTGGTTTCATCGTGCTAAACCGCGGTTTAACTCAGCCTGGGGGTAGTTCAAGCATCACGACGTTGCCAGGTAATATTCGCTCGATCCCGGGTGGCACGAATGCTTCCGAAGAATATACCAAACTGCAAACACTGCAAAATCAGCAAGCTGCCGAAAAGGCACTAAAAACAGGCCATAGTTCCATTCCAACCATTTTACAATCCACTTATTTACCTCCATCAGTATTAGGATTAAACGAAGGAACAAACACTGGTGATAAAAATTCCTCATCTGGTTTAAATACCAGCGGTTTGAGCGGAAATAATGGCTTAGCCTTAAATGGGAATGGTAGAAACCAAGGGATGGGTAGTGGATTAGACGCAAATCTCCAAGATGCAGCTGATGCTGGCAATGGATTAGGTACGAATGGTCAAGGCGCTGGCGGTGCTGGGAACGGTTTAGGTGCCAATGGTCAAGGTGCTGGCGGGGCGTTTAACGGCTTAGGTGCCAATGGCCAAGGTGCCGGTGGTGCGGGTAATGGTTTAGGTGCAAACGGTCAAGGTGCAGGTGGTGCGGGTAATGGTTTAGGTGCAAACGGTCAAGGTGATGGGGCAGGGATTGGCATAGGCAATAATGGTCAAGGCGCTGGTGGCGCGGGTAACGGTTTAGGTGCCAATGGTCAAGGCGCCGGTGGTGCGGGTAACGGTTTAGGTGCCAATGGTCAAGGCGCCGGTGGTGCTGGCAATGGATTAGGTGCGAACGGTCAAGGTGCCGGTGGCGCGGGTAACGGTTTAGGTGCCAATGGTCAAGGTGCCGGTGGC
>JAHCLG010000018.1 GCA_026125385.1 Legionellales bacterium | reverse complement strand
ATTCAATTTAATAAATTCTTATTTAAATAAATTTTTTTTACTTATAGAGTTATTTTAATATTTTTTTTGGGGATCCTGGATCTCCGCTGCGCTACGTTCCAGGCTACACTCTGCGCTCGGTTCCAGGCTATAGCTACTTACTAGTGTCTAAGCAATAATACGCACATACCTACGACGGCAATTAAAAATAAAGCTAAGATGGCGAGTGTATAGGAGCTTTTCGAAAAATTTTCTTTGGTAAACCATTGGGGATTATTGCGAATAGTCATGAATAAAAAAATGGCTAATACCACCAAACCTAAAGCGTATAATATTTTTTCCCACAGTGGCATAGCACACTCCTAATGTATTATTCATAAAAATTCTAAGAGACTTTGAACAGGCTCAACGGCTATTTTAGCAAGTTAACTTAAACTTGCAACCGAGTGGATATGGCGGCAACTATTTTTCTAATAAGGAACTTGCTTTTGCTAAACGATGGGTGATAATGATGCAATTTCGAATGATTCAGGTTTTTTTATGTTAAATCGCGCGGTAATTATCGATAACAATTTTAAACGATTGGTTCAAGAAAAAAAATTTCCTTCAGCTCGTTCGCGTGTTCTGCCAAACGATGTTCACATGAGTCGAGAACTGGCGCTGCACATCGTTTCATCGCAAATCCTCTCAAGGCATTTAGATTTAAAAACCCGTGAACTCAAAGAACAAAATCTCACGTATTATACGATTGGTAGCTCTGGTCATGAAGGTAATGCCGCAATCGCGGCGGCTTTTCGGCGCGATGATATGGCATTTTTGCATTATCGCAGCGGAGCATTTTTCATTCAGCGCTTATCGCAATTTACCGAGATTGATGTTATCTACGATTTAATGCTGTCATTTTTAGCAGCAAAAACCGATCCTATTGCCGGCGGCCGCCATAAAGTATTAGGCAGTTTACCCGCTTTTATTCCTCCACAAACTTCAACCATCGCATCGCATTGCCCCAAAGCCGTAGGCGCTGCATTTTCATTAAGTTTAGCCAAAACACTGAAGTACACTGGAAAACTTGCACAAGACAGTGTGATACTCTGTAGCTTTGGCGATGCCAGTTTAAATCATTCCGTTACTCAAGGGGCGATAAATGCGGCGGAGTGGATTTGCCAAGCCAAAGCAGGATTGCCTTTAGTCTTTATATGTGAAGATAACGAGCGCGGAATTTCAGTACCCACGCCACACGATTGGGTGGAAAATAATCTGCGTGGGCGACGCTTTTGGCATTATCTTGCATGCGATGGCTTAAACTTTGTTGATACGTATTACAAGGCTAAAGAGGCCGCGCACATCGCGCGTAAATTGCGACGTCCGGTATTTTTGCATATGCGTTGCGTGCGTTTAATGGGACATGCGGGATCGGATGTCGAACAGCTTTATCGTCCACTCCATGCTATCGAAAAAACTGAAGCAGATGATCCTTTATTGCATTCAGCACGAATATTGCTTGAGCAAGGTTGGCTAACCGCCGACGACATCCTCAAACATTATGAAGACTTACGCCAGCGCGTGAATGAAGCCAGCCAACGCGCATTAAACGATAGTGAACCGTTAAGCTCAGCGGAAGAAATTATGGCTAGTATTATTCCGCCCCAGCACCACAGCAGTGTTGCTAAAACAATTCACTCGGATCAACGGCAAGCCATTTTTGCGGGAGAATTTGCAAAATTAAATCAACCGCGTAATTTAGCGCAATTAATTAATTATGCGATAACCGATGAAATGTTAAAGTACGATAATATCGTGTTATTTGGCGAAGATGTGGCGCACAAAGGCGGGGTGTATCACGTTACTGCCGATTTAGTTAAACGTTTTGGTAATGCTCGTGTATTCGATACCTTATTGGATGAAACCACGATTTTGGGTCAGGCAATCGGGTTAGCTCATAATGGATTTTTACCCATCCCCGAAATTCAATTTTTAGCCTATTATCACAATGCACAAGATCAAATTCGCGGTGAAGCCGCTACCTTATCTTTTTTTTTCTCAAGGGCAATTTACCAATCCGATGATCATTAGAATTGCAAGTCTTGCTTATCAAAAAGGATTCGGCGGACATTTTCATAATGATAATTCCATTGCCGCGTTGCGCGATGTGCCAGGCGTTATTATTGCGTGTCCTAGTCGCGGTGCGGATGCGGTAAAAATGTTTCGTCATTGTGTGCGTTTAGCCCAAGAGCAGCAACGTATCGTATTTTTTTTAGAGCCAATTGCTTTGTATATGACAAAAGATTTGCATGAAAAAAATGATAATTTATGGCTAGATATTTATCCCGATTTAACCGAAGAAATTGCATTAAATGAAATTAATATTCTTGGTAAAGATGAAGAGTTCGCTATTATTACTTATGGCAACGGTTGCTATTTATCGCTACAAGCACAAAAAATTTTACAGGAAAAATACGACATCAAAATTAAAATAATTGATTTACGTTGGCTTAATCCTTTACCACTACCAGCGCTTTTATCAGCCGTAAGTCAGTGTAAACATATTTTAATTGTGGATGAATGTCGGGCTACTGGTTCACTGAGCGAAGCGATTGTCACCGCTTTAGTGGAGAACCTAGTACAGCTACCCCGCATTAAACGGCTTTGCGCTAAAGATTGTTTTATTCCATTAGGCACGGCTTGGCAATATGTGCTACCTTCTTGTAATGATATCGTAGAAAATGTCAAAGCAATGTTGGGAGCAGATCCCGTTCTATAATTTTTTCGAGGAGAACCATCGTGGAAGACTTTTTATTATTAGACGAACAATATACCGATGAAGAAAAAATGATCCGCGACAATGTTCGCCGTTTTGTTGATAATGAAGTATTACCCGTCATTGAAAAATCCTACGAAAAAGCCTATTTCCCGCAAGAATTTATTGCTGGAGCTGCAGAGCTTGGCTTATTAGGCATGACGCTACCCGAAGAATTTGGCGGCGCTGGGGCAAGTTATGTGGCCTATGGTTTAGTGTGTCAAGAATTGGAGCGGGGCGATAGTGGATTACGTAGCTTTGTCTCGGTGCAAAGTTCATTATGCATGTATCCAATTTTTCGCTATGGCAGCGATGAGCAACGTCAAAAATATTTACCTAAAATGGCGGAAGGAAAATTAATCGGCTGTTTTGGTTTAACCGAACCCGATCACGGTTCTAACCCAGCCGGCATGCGCACTTATGCTAAAAAAGTTGACGGTGGTTGGTTGTTAAATGGTGCTAAAATGTGGATCACCAATGCCTCAGTTGCCGATTTAGCGATTGTATGGGCCAATACCGATGAAGGCATTCGCGGATTTATTGTCGAAAAATCGTTTAACGGTTTTAAGCAAAAAGAAATTCATCACAAATTATCGTTGCGTGCATCGGTCACGGGTGAATTAATTTTTGAAGATTGTTTTGTTCCCGATACTCAATTTTTACCTGGCTCTACCAAAGGCTTAGGTGCGCCTTTAAGTTGTTTAACACAAGCCCGTTTTGGCATTGCCTGGGGCGCAATGGGTGCGGCACAAGCCTGCTTTGAAATGGCAGCACAATATAGCAAAGAACGTCGTCAATTTGATAAACCGATTGGCGCCTTTCAATTAATCCAATACGATTTAGCGGAAATGTTTACGGAAATTTGCAAAGCACAAGCGTTAAATTTTCAAATTGGACGTTTAAAAGATAAGAATAAAGCCACACCCGAAATGGTGTGCATGGCAAAGATGAATGCATGCCAAGAAGCTTTAAAAATCGCCCGTAAGGCTCGCAATTTATTAGGTGCTAATGGCATTAGTTTGGAATATCACATCATTCGACACATGACGAATTTAGAATCGGTCTATACCTATGAAGGTACCAATAATGTTCATCATTTAGTGCTGGGTAAACATATTACTGGATTTAATGCATTCAATTAACGGAAATTAAATGACGATGCCCAGTTTTTTTAGTCCACCCAAAAAGCAACAACTCACGCTAGCAAGCGCGTGGGAGAATATTATTTTAGGGCATCTGCAAATACAGTCACCCCGCGAGTTATTTATCCATCGACTCGCGGCATTTAGTCATTTAGGGGATGAGAATAAAACTAATTCTGATAAAGCTAAACAGTTTATTCTAAGCACCATGCAGCAAACAGAAGCTGAGTATAATTTGCCTGAAAAAATTAAATTTATCCAATCCGTCCGGCACTGGAGTGAACCGAAAATTATTGCTGATGATGCGCTAAACAACACCGTTGAATATCAAATAGTCTGTCAGCTAATTAATAAATCGTCATGTATTTTGCACGAAAAATCATATTTTAAATTCACGCAAGATGGCGCGTGGAGATATGTATACAAAGAATCTTATCCTTCACCGCAATTGCGCGCTAAATTATAATTGGGAACGCTAGACCTAAGCCTTAAAAATTATTTTTTAATATTTTCGTTTTTTACCGGATCAAATTTCATTCGCGGCCTCGTTTTCTTGATTTATCTTCTAAAAGCTCATCAAGCGATGAGGGTAGCGCGTCTTTCCCTTGGCTAAAGAGGTGCTCGAATGTATCCATTTCACCCAGTACCAGGGCAATTTTAAGTAATGACTCCAATGATATTTGTCCTTTTTGTTCAAACTTTTTCAAGGTGCCATAACTGACCCCAGATTTCTCAGACAGCGTTTGCTGGCTTAAATTAAGCTGCAAACGCTTATGTTGAGCTTTTTTGGCAATTTCCCTAGCCATCTCAAAGGGTGATTTTATTGATATCATAGTATCTTTTATAGGCTATTAAATCATATAATAGATATTATAGTATCTATTATATAAAAAAACTACTTTTTATCGCTCTTTACTTTTATTTCAATTGATTTATACAGGTGTCTCTTTACACCTAGGCAATTCTTATGTCCTTTACCCACACAAACTGTGGATAAGGTTGTGAGAAAGAGTTGGGCAGATGGAAACATGCCTTGATGAGTCTAGGGGAGAGTATTAATGGTCAAAAAGTGACCAGTTATGATGGGTCGTTTAGAATAGGGTGGTTGAAACGTCAAAATTTTAATGAATGGATATTAAAACAATGCCAAAGTTCGCAACAAATGTCAATAAATTATTGTTTCGCAACTTTTTTTAGTTTACAATAGTTGCGATCCATGAGGAGAAAACAACATGCAATGGGCTTCATTAGGCTTTAGTGGAAATCCTTTTAATACCGATCCCATTACACAATCAACCTTGGCACTTTATGCCGGTCAAGATAAATCGATCCAACTCGGTAAAAATTTATTGCATGAAGAAAATTTACTGATTGTCATTGAAGGTGCTCGAGGCGTAGGTACTACTTCCTTTGCCAATTTCTTGCGATTTTCAGCTCAAGAGAAAAAGTTATATTTTACACCCAATAATGAAATTCGTGTGGGCCCATCATGGTCATTGGAAACACTATTAGGTTCCATCATAGCGAATATCATAAGAGAAATGGAATTAGCATTACCTAATAGTGTGTTAAACGAAAAAGCATTTCAAGATGCCAAGGCCTTAACAATCCGTATTGCCGAAACTTATCGATCTTTTGGAATTGATGCCTTGGGTTTTGGTATTAATTACGGTAAATCGGCGGGGATCACATCACAACCTGTATTAATCCCCTCAGCAGTATTAGGACATCATCTAGAAGATTTGGCGAAACTCATACAATCGGCTGGCTATAAGAATGGGGTATTGCTCCAACTGAATAATTTAGATCTTGGTGAAATTCAAGATGAAAAACATCTTAAATATCTCTTTAATGAGTTGAGAGATTATATTCAAACAAAATTAGTCAGTTGGTTTCTTGTCGGTGATATTGGCTTGAGAAAATTTATCGCCCAACAAGTTGATAGGCTAGATGATATTGTGAGTTTTGAATTTGATATTGAACCGCTTAATAAAAGTGAATATGAGAAACTTATTAAAAAACGAGTCGATTTTTATAAGATCAATGAAAAATCCATTTTACCTATAGATGACGAAGTATTTTTCTATTTATTTGATTTAACTAAAGGTAGATTGCGATATGTATTTGGCTTAATTAAACGACTGACCAGCAAGCTACTTTCAGGTGAATTAGTTGACAAGCTATCTCTCGATATTGTGAAACCTGCCGTCATTAAATTGGCAAAGGAACGGTTAGAAAAAAATGCCCTTACTAGCTCAGATCAAGAAATACTGTCTAGATTAGTGAAAGATGGCACAACCAATGCGACCACGTTGGCGAAAACAATGGGAAAAACCCGCCAGTATATTTCAAAAAAGTTGGTTCATTTACATGAAATGAGTTTATTAGAGGTCAAGCAGAAAGGAACTAAACGAATTTATTCCCCCGTGCTTGACGTCACGATCGCCTATACAGACTAAAAATGTGAGTCAAAATGTTAACTCGGAGGCACACTTCAATTTAACCATCATTCTCTACTGCAAAAAGTGTTTGTGCTTTTACAGCAGGCTTGGTTACACTATGCCCCTTTAGGAACACAATGATTGAGTACGGAATTCAATGCGTCTTAAACATATAAAACTGGTTGGATTTAAATCGTTTGTCGATCCGACGACGGTAAAATTGCCTAGTAATCTGGTGGGTATCGTTGGGCCGAATGGTTGCGGTAAATCGAATATCATCGATGCCGTGCGTTGGGTGATGGGTGAGGGATCGGCTAAAAACTTGCGTGGCGAATCGATGGCGGATGTCATTTTTAATGGTTCCACCGCACGCCAACCCGTGGGCCAAGCTTCAATCGAACTCTGTTTTGATAATCACGATGGTAGCTTGGGTGGCGAATATGCCAAATACAGTGAAATTGTGATTAAACGTTTAGTCGGACGTGATGGCTTATCCAGCTACTATTTAAATGGCGTGCGCTGTCGCCGTCGCGATATTTTAGACGTATTTATGGGCACAGGTCTTGGCCCACGCAGCTATGCCATCATCGAACAAGGTACGATTTCCCGGGTGATTGAAGCACGTCCGGAAGAAATGCGTATTCATCTCGAAGAAGTTGCTGGTATTTCTAAATATAAAGAACGTCGTCGCGAAACGGAAATGCGCATGCGTCACACTCGCGAAAACTTAGAACGTTTAACCGATATTCGCGAAGAGCTCGATAAACAATTAGCGCATTTACAACGCCAAGCCAGTAGTGCGGAAAAATTTAAATTATACAAAGAAGAACAGCGTTTATATACCGCGCAATATCAAACCTTGGAATGGCAACATTTAGAAAATTCTATTACGACGCAAGAACGCACGATTAAAGAACAAGAAAATGCTTTAGAAGCTGAGATTGCCAACATTCGTAGTCTCGATGCCAAAAATGAAACAGAGCGCGATCTATTACTCACCAAGACTGACGAATTTAATGAAATTCAAGCGCAATATTATCGCTTAGGTGCAGAAATTGCGCGCTTAGAGCAAACCATCAAAACTCATCAAGAGCGTGACGAACAACTCACTCGTGATTTACAAGAAAATCAGCAACAGGTCAGCGAAATCACTTTGCAATTGCAGCATGATGAGCACGATGTTCAAACCTATTCGCAACAACTAGATACTATCACACCAGAATTAACCTCAGCACAAACCGCACTCGATCAGGCTTTAGAAGCCTTAAGTTTTGCTGAAGAGCATCGTCAAGAATGGCAAGATCAATGGGATGAGTTTAATACGCAAGCGGCGCAACAAACACAACAAGCAGAAGTCGAACAAACGCGTATTCATCATTTAGAAGAACAATTACAACAAGCCAATAAACGTAGTCAACAATTGCAAAACGAAATTAATGCGATTCATTGCCAGCAAGTCGAAAACGAAATAACGGCTGCTGCTCAGACCTTGGCTCAACAGCAAGAAAAATATCAATGCGCGGAAGAAACGGTGAATGAAATTCAAGATAGCTTACAACACGCTCGTGAATTACAACAACACCTCAGCCAACAGCTCGACCAAGAGCGTCGCGAACTTCATCAATTACAAGGTGAAGAAACGTCGCTGCAAGCTCTGCAACAAGCCGCACTGGGTGCTAAAGATACTATCCGCAATCAATGGCTAGAACAACACGGACTCGCGCAACAACCTCGTTTAGCGCAATTAATTAAAGTAGAAAATGGTTGGGAAAAAGCCGTTGAAACTATTTTAGAAGAACACTTGCAAGCAATTTGTGTCGATGAGTTGCAATTACAAGAATCGCAGTTAGCTGCTTGTGGTATTTTATTATGGGAAAAAAATGCTGGCGAAGCACAAGCTTCGAATGTTAATCAGGATTCCTTATTAGCGAAAATCACGGCCGATTTTGTGTTGCCCCACGCGTTAAAACAGATTTATTTAAGCGATACCTTCAGCGAAGCCTGGCAACGTCGTTCGCAATTAACCTTGGAAGAATCCATCATTACTCGTGATGGAATTTGGGTTGGCAAACATTGGTTGCGTATGCCAAAAGCTCAAGGTGAAATGGGAGGAGTTTTAATTCGTGAACAAGAATTAAAACAGCTCGCCGAAAAAATTACCGCATTACAAACGCAAATTGATACTACTGAAAATAATATTCGTCACCAACGTCATCAAGTCGAACAATTTGAAGCACAGCGCGAAGCTGCGCAAAGAGAATTAACGGCGCTAAAACTGGCGATGGGCGAAACGTTAAATCATCAACGTAATTTAGAAAGACAATTAAATCAATATCAGCAACGCCTACAAAAATTAAAAGAAGATCACAATGAAATTCGTGCTAAATATCAAGACGACGAGCTTATGCTCAATCAAGCACGACAACGTTGGGAACAAGCGCTGAGTGCTATCGAGCACGATAGCGAACGGCGTGAACAATTATTGCAACAGCGCGATAATACCAAAGCCAAGTTAGATCAAGCGCGCGAAATCGTGCAGGATTATCGTGATCGCCAACATGAATTAGCCATGAAGCATCAACAATTGCAAACCCAAATAAGCTCACTTAAACAAAGTTGTGAACGTTTGCAAAAACAACTCATCACTCATCAGCAACGGCACACTCATTTGCAAGATCAGTTGCAGCATAATAATCAACCGCGTGAATCATTCACTCAGGAGCTGCAAGATTATTTAACTCAACGTGTCAGCGTCGAGCAGGCGTTGCATCAAGCGCGCGATAGTGTGGAAACCTTAGAACAATCCTTGCGAAGTATTTCTAAAGATCGCCATCTTTTCGAAGAAAAAACGCAAACGTTGCGCAATGATTTAGAAAAATATCGCATGAGTTGGCAAACAATGGTAGTGCAACGTGATTCCTTCCGCGGACAAATTGACCAAAGCGGATATTCTCTGGAAACTCTGATCCAAGAAATGCCCGCTGAGGCCGATCGTCAACAATGGCAAGAACATATTGAACAATTGGAACGTCGTATTCAACGTTTAGGTCCAATCAATTTAGCCGCCATCGAAGAATGTGAATTGCAAACAGAGCGCAAACGTTATCTCGATGCGCAAAATGCCGATTTAGTCTCGGCCTTAGAAACTTTAGAAAATGCTATTCGCAAAATTGATCGCGAAACACGTCATTTATTACGCGACACCTTTGAAACCGTGAATCGTAATTTTCAAACTTTATTTCCCAAAGTGTTTGGCGGCGGCAGTGCGACCCTAGAATTAACCGGCGAAGATTTATTAGATGCCGGCATCACGGTAATGGCAAGACCGCCCGGCAAACGTAACAGTACCATTCATTTATTATCGGGTGGAGAAAAAGCATTAACGGCAGTCGCCTTAGTGTTTGCCATGTTCCAATTAAATCCAGCACCTTTTTGTTTACTCGATGAAGTGGATGCACCCCTTGATGATGTGAACGTGGGACGTTTTTGTCAATTAGTGAAAGAAATGTCGCAGCAAGTCCAATTTTTAGTGATTACTCACAATAAAGTTACCATGGAAATGGCTGATCAACTCACCGGTGTAACTATGAGTGAACCTGGGGTTTCGCGAATTGTCGCGGTGGATTTACAAGAAGCAGTTTCATTAGCAAATGCATAAGGAATTTTATCCATGCTGACTCGTGGCGTGTTAATTATGGTGTGTATAATATTAATTATCGTTGTTGCGTATTTAATGATGACTTATCGGCGTAAAATGCGTCAGCGCGAAACCGAATTAAACGAAGCAATGTTTGCAGAAATGATGCGAATCAAACACACTACTCATGACAATCCTCCGAGTTCTGCCTCACAACAAACCTCGTTATTATCCGATCCTACCTTGGCAGAATTAGGCTTTGGCGATGTTAAACCCACCTTGAGTGCGGATGAATTTATCCAAGAAGAGGTGATTGACGTTAATCCTCCCAAAATACGCGATACTTCCCTCGATCACATTATTGTTTTAAATCTGTTGCCTCGCGATCAGCAAACGTTTAGCGGTTATGATTTATTGCAAACTCTGCTCGCGCAAAATCTACGATTTGGTGCCATGAATATTTTTCATTTGCACGAACAACCCAAAGGAAAAGGACGAGAAATTTTTAGTTTAGCTCAATCGCATGAACCAGGCAGTTTTGATTTAAATCGCATGGGTGATTTAGCATCGCGTGGATTGACCGCCTTTTTTGATTTACAGAAAAGCCCCGATCCATTAAATGATTTTGAAATTATGTTAGATAAAGTCATTAATTTAGCAGAAGAATTAGATGCAGAAATTACCACTTTTGATCATGAACTCTTATCAGACGATCAAATCATGTTATATCAACAGCGGATTATTAATTTTCAGCGCGAACAATTAGAATCGTAAATTAGAACATATTATACACTCAAAATGCTTGCAATTATTTCATAGGTTGAAAAATGCAAAATAAACACGAGATTGAGCGCATCCAAACATTACGCAATGAAATTAACGAGCACAATTATCGCTATTATGTTTTAGACGATCCCACAATCACAGATAGCGCCTACGATCGCTTAATGCAAGAATTAACTGCACTGGAAACGCAATATCCAGAATTTATTACCCCAGATTCACCGACTCAGCGCGTGGGGGCAACACCTGCTAAACAGTTTCGTGAAATCAGCCATCAAGAACCTATGTTATCGCTCGGCAATGTCTTTAACGATGAAGAATTGCAAGCATTTGCTAAACGTCTTGGCGATCGATTAAAAAATCAAGCTGCAATTAATTATGTCTGCGAACCTAAATTAGATGGTTTAGCTGTGAGTTTAATTTATGAAAATGGCAAATTAATTGCAGGAGCGACACGCGGAGATGGCTATACTGGCGAAGAAATTACTCAAAATTTAAAAACGATTCGCGCCATTCCCCTGCAATTACGTGGTTCACACATTCCTACTCGCGTTGAAATACGTGGTGAAGTTTTTATGACTAAAAGAGGTTTTTCAGAATTAAATCAACGCGCACGTTGGCGTGAAGAAAAAATATTTGCTAATCCTCGTAATGCGGCGGCAGGCAGTTTGCGTCAATTAGATCCTAACGTTACGGCGACTCGTCCTTTATCAATCTATTGTTATTCTTTAGGTGCTTGTGAAAATTTTCCCATGCCGGCGACGCAATTTTTATTATTACAACAATTAAAATCTTGGGGATTGCCAGTGTGCCCTGAAATTAATATGGCTCATTCATTAACAGACTGTTTTAAATACTATGATTATTTATTGAATAAACGTGATTCCTTGCCTTATGAAATCGATGGCATTGTGTATAAAGTGGATGATATTCATTTGCAAAAAATATTAGGCACAGTTTCGCGAGCACCGCGCTGGGCGATTGCCTATAAATTTCCAGCACATGAAGAAATTACATGCGTTGAAGATATTGAGTTTCAAGTGGGACGTACTGGCGTATTAACCCCCGTTGCGCGTTTAAAGCCGGTATTTGTGGGGGGCGCTACCATTAGTAATGCGACACTTCACAATATGGATGAATTACATCGAAAAGATGTGCGAATTGGCGATACCGTGATTGTGCGACGCGCTGGTGATGTGATCCCTGAAGTGGTGAGTGTGATATTAGAAAAACGTCCAGCAAATAGCACTATCTTAGTATTACCCTCACGCTGCCCAGTATGCGCTTCTACGATTGAACGAATTGAAGGTGAAGCACATGCTCGTTGCACAGGAGGATTATTGTGTCGCGCGCAAGTGGTCGAACGCATTAAACATTTTGCTTCGCGCAAGGCACTAAACATTGACGGTTTGGGCGATAAATTAATTGAGCAGTTATTCGATGAAAAATTAATTCACAGTGTAGTAGATTTATATCATTTAAATGTTTTTCAATTAGCCAATCTCGAACGGATGGGGGAAAAATCGGCTCATAATATTGTCCAAGCCATTGAAAAAAGTAAACACACCACCCTGCCAAAATTTATATACGCTCTTGGAATCCGCGAAGTGGGCGAGGCCACCGCCCTTGCACTTGCGAATCATTTTACTGAACTTGAGCCAATCATGAAGGCAAATTCTGAATTGTTGCAAGCAGTACCCGATATCGGTCCGATTGTTGCTCAGCACATTGTTTATTTTTTTCAAGAAAAAAATAACCAGCACTTAATTCAAGCTTTATTAACTGCAGGGATCACCTGGCCAAAAATAGAAAAATTAACTGCGTCTCAACCGCTTAAAAATAAAGTATTTGTATTAACGGGAACATTAAACACTCTCGATCGCAATCAAGCCAAAGAAGCGTTGCAACGTTTAGGGGCCAATGTTACGGGATCAGTTTCTAAAAAAACCGATTATGTGGTGGTGGGAGAAAATGCCGGCTCCAAATTTGTTAAAGCGGAAACCTTAGGGATTACGTTACTGTCAGAACAAGAACTGTTAACGATGCTTAAGACAAGTAGTTGATTTTATGATTTGAGTGTTTACTTTTGCTCTGCTTTACGTTAGGATGCGCAAAAAATGAACAATAACAATCTGTAAATTACTATGAAAACCATCATTATAGCAGCTTTGCACCAATCTAAAGCCATTCCGTTAACTCAAATAAAACGAAATTTATCTAAAAGTAATATTGATTTGGATGAGCAGTTAATTTCTCTGGAAAGTCTTGAGATGTGCGCAAAAGAAATATCAGAATCTTCGCTTAAAAAAAACAATAATTTGTTAAATGAATGCGATGATAGTGAAAGTTACTCAGAAATCCTCGGTAAAAAACGCGCTGAATTAAACGCAACGCGAAATTCTATAAGCCGCTCCATTTCTGAGCCGGTAAATTTATCAATAAATGCAGTTGCTGTGGAATTATTAACTTTAGATCCCGAAAAATTAAAAACAAGTGGAAAAGAAGCTATTGATTATTTAGTTGCTGTAATTACTCAAAAATACCGTGAATATGGAGCACTTAAAATATTATTGGTCATGGATTTTAATTTAGGTTATTCAGGATACAATGTAGAAAGTGCGTCTTTAATTTACCCCAAAGTATTAGGAAGCTTAGCGAAATTGGGTATTTGGCCGGCAAAAATTAATATCGGTTACATACTTGTGGGTGGTGGCGGATTACAACATCCAAATTACCCTCAGTGTAATTATGAGAAACAATTTAAAATACTTAGCGCTAATAACGTTAATACCTTTCGATTTTTTACTCCTGCTGCGGCTAAATTTGTTGGCGTGACATCATCCTTGGCACACACTGTTTCCGCCCCAAATACTCCTGCAAATTTAGTATTGAGTCCCTCAGGCGATAGCGCAGAAAAATCGTTACTCAAATTTAGCTTTACAAAACTACAAAAAAAATATTTTTTATAGAGTCAAAATTAGGTTTTATTATCAAACAGTTAATATTCACCGAGAATTGCTGCCAAGCAAGAGATAGGATTGCAAATTCAAGTGTCTAAATGATAACGCAATACAATATCTAAACTCTACATTGCGTAATTTTATAAATCTGTTATACTGACTTTCATGAAAAAATTAACCATTGCAAAAAATCAATTATACAAAACTTCAGCTTCTGAAAAAGTTTTCATTTCGTGTTTTTATTATTCCTTCTTTTCATTTAATTTTGCCCCGCAGGGGCAATAATACTTAATTTTTCTACAATTTATCGATACTTTTCACGCTTGAATGATAGGCTGTATTGCTAAGCTAAAGTAGCAGAGGTATGAGTTAACACTACATTCCTTTGCACTTTAACTCCGCGATTCGCTTAAAATTCAATTATTGTGAATAGGTATTAACTAAATTTTTAAATCTACAGAGACAATAAAAATGATTAAAACTTTATTTCGTGGAGAATAATATCATGAAAAAATTAACAGCTACTATAGTACTCGTGTTAACGATTAACGCGGCTCAAGCGGCATTTCCTCCCATTTATACTTATGAATGCGATATTCACAATCAAACACAGAAAACGCTTTCTTATCATTCTGCTGTAAAATCAGGCACGGTTCAGCCTAATTCAACAGCGGTATTGAAATGGGCAAGTGTTAATTCAAGTAAAGGGATGAGCATGAACGTTGAAGGTTGTAATATCAGGTATGAAATAAATGGAACTGCATCAGGTGATGGAGTCGTTTGTACTGTTCAAGGCGATAATATCATCGTTA
Source organism: Legionellales bacterium (assembly GCA_026125385.1). Classification (NCBI taxonomy): domain Bacteria; kingdom Pseudomonadati; phylum Pseudomonadota; class Gammaproteobacteria; order Legionellales; species Legionellales bacterium. The sequence continues at coordinate 29,842 of JAHCLG010000018.1, read as the reverse complement.
ATCCAACGTTATAATTAACCAGTGATCCTGGATTGAGCTTTGCTTAATCTAGGTAATTATTTTAAAATCTGCTTGATCCTGGATCTCCGCTGCGCGGCGTTCCAGGATACGCTTGGGATCTATTATAGGCGAGTTTCCTAATAATCATTAGAGCTGAGTAATAATACATGAAAAAATACGTTAGAATAAATTTCATAATAATTTTGCTATCATTAATGACTGGTTGTCAAACACTCGATCAGGTTGACCAAAGAATACAAGATTATAATGCTAAGGGCCAAGCAGAGTTATTAGACCGCTATGGCTTACCTGAAAATGCACAAAGCTATTCAGCTAATTATAATGCGCAAAAGGCAGCCGCAGAAGCAAAATCACATGAGAAGAACGGAAGAGCAGATTAAGCAATATTCAATTTTATTTTAACTTATATAGGTGACCTATGAAAATTGATAAAGAAGTATATGAACGTGGTTTGGCATTATTAAATGAGTTGCATGGTGGCCACTCAGGAAAAGCAATTGTAGATGCGTTAGCGGATATTTGTCCTGATTATGCAACAGCTACGATTCAATTTGGCTTTGGCGAAATATTCAGTCGCCCTGGATTGGACTTAAAAACCCGAGAGCTTGCTATTATTGCTTCTTGTGTCACGTTAGGTCATGCCATGCCTCAGTTAAAAGCTCATATTGAAGCCGCCCTAAATTGTGGTGCTACTCAGCAAGAAATTGTGGAAGTGATTTTTCAAATTGCATTATATGCGGGATTTGCTGCTGCAACGAATGCGATGTTTGCCGCTAAAGAAGTTTTCGCCGAGTATAAAAAGCAACACTCATAAGTTCTAAATTCTGTTCATGGGTAGACACACGCGCATAAGCAATTAACATCGTCGTCCTCTACTTCAATATCCATTGGCCATGATGTTTAATTTCATCATGCATGGTATCAGGTGCAAGATCAATTTCGCCTGGCCAGGTGACGGCACCATACTCAAGATAAACTTGATTGAAAATATCGATATCTCTCAGCCTGGCAAAAACGCCTGCATTCTGACTCATCACTTTCTGTTCCATTTCAACAATCCCTTTAGCGCCATCAATAAATTCAACGGCAAGTTTATAATGCTCAAGTGGCTTCACTTTAGCTAACCGCCAGGGAGCCGAACAAACTATTGCAGGGGTGATATTTTTTTGGGTGATTGATTCATTTCGCATAATTTCCAATCCTCTAGTAATTCTGTTCTGTGATCAGATGCCCATTCCAGTATCAACGCTAAGGCTCTCTTTGGCATAGATCCTTGCATCACTTCAAGCGGTTTAATATCAATAAGCACTTCATATTCAGCATATCAGGCATGAAAATGGGTGGCGCATGATCACCCCAAAACATTTGAATAAGTATTCCATAAAAAGCGCTGATTATTGGCATTTACAAAGTCTTCTTTTCTTCTCTTCTCGAAACTCATGTTAAGTTTAGTAGGCTGAGAAAACAATATCAAGAGAGGTTTTTGAGAAAGAGAAAGGTGGGTAAATCAGTTATTCTCGCGTGAGCCTATCTGGTTCTTGCAAACGATCGTTAATTATCCTGGTGGTATCCTGTATTTTAAGGTGGTTTTGTGGATTAATATTTTTGCAAGATGTTGGAACTCACGTTCAGCCAACATCCAACCGACAACATAACGGCTAAAAATATCGAGAATGACGTACAAATGATAGTATTACAGGAAGATTTTAAAATAATTGTTTAGATTAAACAGAGCTTCAGGCTTATAGCGTATCGAAATGCACAGCCTGGATCTTCGCTGCGCTGCGTTCCAGGCTGTGAGACGCTTACCTATTCATTTATGTATTGTTTCGTGCTTATTCATAGTATAAACCCTAGCATGAAATGCTTTTTTGCATTTATAAATAGTTTAAAGTATCATCCGCAATGCCTTAGCGTTATCTCAATTAAAAAGCGCACGAGAGCGTGAATGTTATAAGGACCAACCATGTTGCAAAAATCAAAATTTATTCTCATCGTCATTGTCGTTTTACTACTCATCCTAGTATTTCACTATTGGCATAAAAAAAATAACGCGCAAGATGTTCAAAAAGGCAGTGTTGTTTCCACCATGACGGTAAAAAATCAATCATGGCAAGCATCGTTAAAAGCGTTAGGAAATGTGAAAGCATCACAAAGCGTGCAATTAAGTACAGAGATCGGAGGCATTGTCAGTCAAGTGAATTTTGTCTCTGGGCAAGCGGTTAAAGCAGGAGAAGTATTAGTTAAATTGCGTGCGGATGATATCGAAGCGGCCGTTGAAAAAGATACGGTTATCGTTGCAGCCGATGAAAAAAATTACCAACGGTTAAAATCATTATACGCCTCAAAAGCATTGGCTTTTCAAGATATGGATAATTCGTTAGAAAAATTACAAGAAGCTAAAGCAGAGCTCAAACAACAACAAGCGATTTTGGCTCATCATACTATCACGGCGCCATTTTCGGGAATTGTTGGCATAAGACGAGTGGATAACGGGCAGTATTTAGCGCCAGGACAAGTGATTGTGAATATAGAATCGTACGATCCTGCTTATGTGGATTTCGCGATCCCTGAACGTTTGATTAATCAGATTAACATTGGCGGCATAATAAAAATCACTTCGCCTAATAGGCCACAAGATCAATTAACCGGCGAAATTATTGCCACCAGTCATGCTGTGGATATCAATAATCGTAGTTTATTAGTAAGAGGAAGAGTCGCCAATCCACAAGAACAATTATTAACAGGCATGTCCGTTGAGGTGCTGGTGCAAGGCGATGCGCAACAGCGTATTGTCATCCCACAAACGGCATTATGTTACACCCCTGACGGCGTGGGTGTTTATGTGGTGGGCAAAAACCAACACGTTCATTGGCGGGCGGTGACGTTAGGTGAACGTGAAGAAGATAGCGTAGTGATCCATTCAGGACTAAAAAATGGCGACGTGATTGTTACAGTGGGTCAAAATAAATTAGCAGAAAATACTTTGATTACAAGCAATAACGCCGATCCCTTAAATTAAAAAACTAACAAGTGAAAGCAGCATGAATAAATTAATTGAAGCTTTTGTTCGACGCCCAGTACTCACTAGCGCACTGAGTATTTTTATTTTATTGCTAGGAAGTTTTGGTTTAATAAAAATGCCATTGCGTTTTTTGCCGAAGATCGATCAAGCCTTAATTGAAATTTTAACGGTTTATCCTGGTGCGAATAGTACCGTCGTGAAAAATTTTGTTACCTCTAAAATTCAAAACAGTATTGTGGGCGTCGAAGGAATTGATTATGTCACCTCAAGCAGTACAACAGGATACAGTGATATTAAAGCCTATTTATCGCCAGGGATAAATGCCGATAAGGCGTTAATGGTGATTATGGGTAAAGTCTCGAGTGTGACGAACGAATTACCCAGTAGCGTGCAAACGCCAATGGTGATAAAAAATAATGTTGATAGTCGTCCGACCATTATTTTTGCGTTTGCAAGTACTGGCATTCCGCGCGCTGAAATTTCAGACTATTTAACCAGAGTAATAGCGCCGCAACTTGAAACGGTGGATGGTGTGGCACAGGCGAATGTATGGAGTTCTCCATATAGCATGCAAATTTGGTTAAATCCGGATGCGCTTGCTGCGTATCATTTATCGCCGCAAGATGTGGTGGCGGCATTAAAAACACAAAACGTATTAGCTGCACCTGGAAAAACACAAGGCAAATATGTTGATTACACATTAAATACCACAACGGCCTTGCACACGCCTGAACAGTTTAATCATCTGGTGATTAAAGTCGTTAATCATGTTCCTATTTATTTACAAGATATCGGCGTTGCCAAAATGGGTGCCGAACAAGATACCTATATGGTTTATTACCAAGGTATTCCTTGCACCATGATTGGCGTGAGTTTATTGCCAACAGCAAATCCGTTAGTGGTGGTTGATGCCTTAAAGAAAAAAATGGATGTGATTAAACACCATTTACCCTCGGGATTAACGGCAAATTTAGTCTATGATCAAACTACGTTTATTCGTGCCTCACTCCATGAAGTGATTAAAACATTAATTGAATCCATCGTTATTGTTATTCTGGTGATCTTATTATTTTTGGGTAATGTGCGTGCTGCCCTCATCCCAGCAATTACTATTCCTGTTTCATTGTTAGGTGTTTGCTTTTTTATGCAAATGCTCGGCTATTCAATTAATACGATTACCTTATTAGCGATGGTATTAGCGGTGGGTTTAGTGGTAGATGATGCCATCGTGGTGGTTGAAAATAGTGTTCGTCATTTAAGTGATAAACTTTCTACATTAACGACGACAATTCATGCGGCGCAAGAATTAGCATTACCCGTGATTGCCATGACGATTACTCTTGCTGCTGTCTATGTGCCAATTGGTTTTAGTGGTGGCTTGGTCGGTGAATTATTTACAGAATTTGCATTTACGTTAGCAGGCAGTGTGATTATTTCTGGGGTTATCGCTTTGACACTTTCTCCAATGATGAGTGCACGGTTTTTAACCTTACAACAACAGCATCAACCGCTGGCCATTTTTGCTGAAAAAATAATGCAGCGTTTACAACAAAAGTATAAAACCATTTTAGTGTTTTTAATGAATTATAAAATGTGGTTAGTGATAGCGTGGTTATCCATTATGATTTTGTCTGTTTTATTATATAAAATGATACCCAGCGAATTAGCACCCACAGAAAATCATGGTTATATTATGGTCGCGGGCGACGCGCCTGCGAATGTTAATCGCAATTATTTAATGCACTATGCTTTAGCAACTCATAAAATTTATTCTCATTTACAGAATGTTGATCATTTCGCGACAGTCGTTTCGCCGGACGATGGGTATTTCGCTTATTTAATCGGAGATCAAAAACCCGGAGAGAAAACATCCTTGCTGGGATCGATCCAAACCATTCAACAACAACTCAATCAGGTGCCAGGAATTGATTTCCATGTTCTAGCCCCATCCACACTGCCAGGCAGCGGTGCTGGCGTACAATTTGTTTTGCAAAGCAGTAAAGATTACAAAACTCTTTATCATGCGGCAAAAATGTTAGAACAAAAGGCGATGCAATCGGGTCTGTTTTTATTTTTATACGATGATTTAAATTATAATAATCCACAAGCAACAATTGATATTAATCCCCTTGCTGCAGCCAGTGCCAATGTTTCAATGAGCAATATTGCAGAGGCTTTATCATCTTTATTAAGCAATCAAGAAGTTCAGCCCGTGAGTGTTCATGATCAAAGTTATAATGTTGTTATTAAAACCTTACCAAGCTATCAATTAAATCCAGAAGATTTACAAAACATTGCGATTCCCACGGGAAATAACACAACCGTACCCTTATCGACAGTCGCTACTTTACATTATAGCGTGGTGCCACAGGCATTAAATCAATTTCAGAAAATGAATAGTGTCACTATTATGGGTGGAATAAAACCTGGCTACACTTTATCGCAAGGTTTAAACGTGTTAAACAATGTGGCCGCAGCGAAATTATCCAATGATGTTACCGTGGATTATTCCGGCACGTCACGAGAATTTAAACAAGAAGGTAATCGCATGATATTTATTTTTGTTTTAGCGATTGTGGTTATTTTCTTAGTGCTCAGCATGCAATTTGAAAGTTATCGTGACTCGTTAATTATTTTATTAGGCAGTGTGCCAATGGGATTATTTGCGGCGTTACTTTCTTTAAAAATAGGTCAGGGCACCATTAATATTTATACGCAAATTGGTTTGCTAACTTTAGTGGGATTAATTAGCAAACATGGCATTTTAATCACGCGTTTTGCCAATGAATTAAAACTTGAAAAAAATTTAACAAAACAAGAAGCTGTGATTGAAGCCGCATTATTACGTTTTCGTCCTATCTTAATGACCACTGCCGCGATTTTATTTGGTGCTCTGCCTTTAATTCATGCGGTGGGGAGTGGCGCAGAAAGTCGCCATGCCATTGGCTTAGTCGTTGCGGTTGGCATCGGTTTAGGAACATTATTAACATTATTACTACTACCTATTGTTTATTGGGTATTTTCAAAAGAGATGAAATCGAACACAAATGCTGAAGAAATCAATTAGAGTATTTCTCGTACTTTTTTTGCTATGACCTTGCCTATTTTTTCGCATGCCATTTCATCAAGATGCACTCCATCAATTCGACTGGATTGAATAGAGGATCCCGCATCGATGAATTCACAACTTTCCTCAATCGCCAATGTTTGATAAAGCGGGGCCAATTGTTGGGATTTTTCAATAGAACTATCATCAAGTTGTGGATGTAAGTTAGTTATTTTGATAATAGGTTGTGGGGCAATAAGTAAAATTTTTGGAGCCTTGGCATTTGATCCTTTGTTGGATGCTTTCACCAGTTGAATTAGCTGACGCATATTTTCTTTAATGGCTTCTGCCGCACAGTTAAATTGAATTTTAGTATCGTTCGTGCCAACCCAAAAAATAATGAGATCAATTGGGTAATGTATTTCTAAAGATATGGGTAGCTGTTTTAAGGCATTTTTATAAGGTCTTCCTGGGATAATTTCATCAAATGTAGTTGTTCGTGCATTTATACCTTCGACAACCACATCGTAATTATCTCCGAGTTCATTCTGCAATACCCCAGTCCAACGCTTATGTTTCGGATATCTGCCAGCTAATCCTGTTTCTGGATTAAAGATACCGGGGATACCGCCCCAAACGTTAGAATCTCCAAAACAAAAAATTGTTTGCACTTTACGATCCATTATTAAAATGTATTTTTGTTAAATTAGCTTAGGTAATTCCTCCGGTTTTGTAAACCCCCATTTATAACACTCGTTGAAACGAGTATTTTCTAATTTATCTCCGAAAGTTTTCAGGCGGTAATCTTCAAATCGACTTGGCGAAAGAAATATATCAGCTTAGCAAAAAGTGCTGTTTTAAGCAGTTTTAGTAATTTCTACATGAAAAACATACTCCATTTAATAAAAAAAGATTGCGAGATTGTTTATTCATTTATCTTGCAAAGTGGCATTACAAATGCCAAAATGAGTCTCAAATTGGCATTTGTGATGCCATATTGCAGATGCTATGTCATTAATAATCAAACGTTTACTGAATGAATCTGATCAAAGTTTTTTTCTGTTCGGTCCTCGTGGTACAGGCAAATCCACGCTATTAAAAGCACAATACCAAGATGCTTTATGGATAGACTTATTAATGCCAGATGTTTTTCGGCAATATTTTTCTTATCCTGAGCGTCTTTTAGCGGTGATAGAAGCAACACCAAATCTATCAACAGTCGTCATCGATGAAATTCAAAAAGTACCGGCTTTATTAACAGTCGTTCATAGCTTAATTGAAGAAAAGCGTGGTATTAAATTTATTTTAACAGGTTCAAGTGCACGGAAACTCAAACAGACGGGAGCTGATCTTCTTGGTGGTCGTGCAGCGTGGCGGACATTGCATCCATTTATGGCAAGTGAACTAGGCACACATTTTTCTTTGTCGGCAGCATTAAAAAATGGATTGTTGCCATTAGGGCGTGTTGACAATTCGCTATGCTGAGACGTAGCTTGTTGATTTTTGAGCACTAGCGCGCAGTTTACACGAAGTAAATGAGCAGCGGAGCACAAAAAATCAACGAGATACGGCCAGCAGAGTAGAATTGTCAACACGCCCTAGTATTTCAAGCGAAAAATCCTATTGATACCTTGCAAGGCTATATCCATCTTTATTTACGCGAGGAAATTCAAGCCGAAGGATTGGTGCGTAATTTAGAAAGCTTTTCACGATTTTTAGAAGCAATAAGTTTCTCTCATGGCTCACTATTAAATGTGACCAATATTGCGCGTGAGTGCGAAGTAAAACGCAAAACAGTAGAAAATTATATTAATATTTTAGAAGAACTTTTACTGGCATTTCAAATATCTGTTTTTTCCAAACGTGCGCAGCGTGCGTTAAGTGCTCATCCCAAATTCTATTTATTCGATAGTGGAGTTTTTCAAACGTTAAGGCCGAGAGGGCCATTTGATAAAGTCGATGAAGTTGAGGGTATGGCGCTAGAAGGACTGGTTGCGCAACATTTACGTGCATGGAATGACTATAGCAGCGAAAAACACACTATTTATTTTTGGCGAACACGCTCTGGTGTTGAAGTTGACTTTGTGGTTTATGGCCCAAAAGGGTTATGGGCAATTGAAGTAAAGAATTCACAACGAGTTCACCCGGCAGATACTAATTCTTTAGAAATATTTTTGACTGATTACCCAGAAGCCAAAGCAGTATTATTGTATCGAGGTAATGAATATATTCAGCAAAAAAATGTGCTTTGCATGCCTTGTGAAAAGTTTCTTAATCAGCTTCGACCGAATGAAGTATTAATTAATACTTAAATGGTTTGCGTGGAACTGCTAGATCGTCTCAGCAGACACCGATGTCTAATTCGTTTTTTGCCTTGAATTTACGGCAATACGTGTTGTATAAAACATTAAACCCAAAAAGTACTAGTGATAATCAATCAATTGATTGTGGCAAGGCAGTGAGCGATTATAGAAAATATCGTCATGGATTTCCGCCATTATTTTTTTCTCAATCACAGGATTATGGTGTTAGTTTGCCAGGTCAAAAATTATTTGATATCGCAACAGTTACATCTTCCAAGATCAATTTTCCCTTTCATCAAATTTTCTCTAAACAAAATCGCTTAAAACGATAATGTCCGAAAATGGCTATCACGCCGAGTCTTTTCTGTTACACTAGCGCTCATGAACGCACAGCAATTTGATAGTTATTACCAGGCTTTTTTGACGCGCGATCCCAAATTTGATGGGAAATTTTTCATGGGTGTCAAAACCACTGGCATTTATTGTCGCCCGATATGCCCGGCCAAACCTAAGCGTGAAAATATTGTATTTTTTGCTTCAGCCTTGCAGGCCGAAAAAGCAGGCTTTCGCCCTTGTCTGCGTTGTCGACCTGAATGTGCGCCAGATTCGCCGCTATGGCATGGTACTTCTTCCGTGGTTAAACGAGCGATCCGTGCCCTTAATGACGGGTCAATGATGAATTTCAATGAAGATCAATTTGCCGAAAAGTTTGGTTTGACCGCGCGTCATTTAAGACGCTTATTTCAGCAAGAAACGGGTAAAACATTCAAACAAATTGCGCAAACACAACGTTTGAATTTGGCGCGGAAATTAATTGTTGAAACTCATCTTCCTATTACTGATATTGCTTTGAGTAGTGGTTTTAATTCCATTCGCCGTTTTAATGATGCTTTCAAACAACGTTTCTCGCGTACGCCCAGTGAATTACGTAAACACAGAAGCTCCCCATCTCATCAGGAAGACATTGAATTGAGGATAGCGTATCGTCCACCGTTGGATTGGGAAGGTTGCCTTCATTACTATGAAAAACATCGCATCGGTGAGTTAGAGCAATTTGACCACGACACCTATACCCGAATTTTTTTCTTGAATGAAAAATTTGGCAGAGTATCCGTCACTAATAAAGCTCAATCTCATCAATTAATTCTTCGAATAAAAACGGAGGATATGAATGCAATTGATGTCGTTTTAAGTCGTATCAAAGAAATGTTTGATGTATCGTTAGATCCAGTTCATGTCAGCAATGCTTTTCAAACCCATGGGGATGTGAAGAAAATTTATCGTAATGGGCATGGCACACGCTTGGTGCGCTGTTGGGATCGGTTTGAACTCGCTATCACCGCTATTTTGGGACAATTGATTTCTATCAAACAAGCCACACGACTCACGCAAACCTTAATTGAATCATACGGTGACCGTAAGTTGAATCCATTGACTCAAACTGAAATTCATTTGTTTCCCACAGCGGAAATTCTTGCCAAAGCATCACTAACGGCATTGAAAATTCCAGCGATTAAGAAAGAAGCGATAAGAGAATTATCCCAGCAAGTGCTATCAGGTGACATTCATTTTTCTAATTATCAAGATCCTCAACTATTCAAAGAAAAATTAATGAAGATTCGCGGCATCGGTAAATGGACCGCCGAATACGTAGCACTGCGCGCAATCGGTGATACCGATGCCTTTCCTGAAGGCGATGTTTACTTAAATAAGATTATTCAAACGAGTGCGACAAAAATAATTTCTCCTTGGCGAGGTTATCTTGCCAGTTACCTTTATAAATACGGAGTGAAATCATGACGACAACCCATACCAACAAAATCATTATAGATTCACCCTTAGGAAAACTAGAAATAAAAGAAGCAGCAGGAAAATTAATTTATTGCGACTGGACTACGCAACAAGTGGATCATGACAATGCTTCACCGATATTACAAAAAGCTAAGAAACAATTAATAGAATATTTTCAAGGAAAACGAATGATTTTTCAATTACCACTTGCCCCAATAGGCACAGCCTTTCAAGAAAAAGTCTGGCAAGCGTTGCTGACAATTCCTTATGGTGAAACACGCAGCTATCAACAACTTGCTCAATTCATTAAGCAACCACAAGCGTGTCGCGCTGTCGGTTCAGCCAATGGTAAAAATCCTATTAGCATTATTATTCCTTGCCATCGTGTGATCCGAGCTTCGGGAGACTTAGGCGGTTATGCGGGTACGCCTCAGCGTAAGAAGAAATTATTGGAATTAGAAATGAGGGAGGGTTAATTGCGACAAGCTATTTAAATGCCCACTATAAAATGCGCCTTAGCGCTGAAAAATTCCCATCTTCAAAACAAGCAGAAGCAACGATTGCGGCTATTGAATTGTGGCACAGGTTGAAAAAAGGACAGCATGTTAATGCAAAAAACTCTGCTTTTTTGAACTGTTTTACGTTTTGGTAGCAGAGCTTTGTCCAGGGTAAATCCGTTCGCAGGATTTTTTAGCAAAATTTAATGTTTGCGACAGAACCATAATTTGAATGTTTCGTTTGTGTTATACTTAAAATCGATTTATTAGGTTCTCATAATTACACTATTTGTAATTTTATAATCATGATAATCATATCAATCTATAATCTTACATCAAACAGCTCAGAAAATACGGGACGAGACTTCACTTACTGTAGAGATTTAGTAGATTTATATAACGATCGGCATATCAAAGAAACTTTGGTTTTTCGTGGCTGTGTAGCACTTAATAAATTAATTTATGATCCAGCTTGTATTCTATGCCAGCAAAAAATAAACTACGAACACTTAGCTCATCACCATTTAACTATCTGCGGAGAAACCATGATTCAAGAAATCGATGTTAACGAATTAAAATGCATGATGGAAAATAACGATAAATTTACGTTACTAGACGTGCGCCAACCCGAAGAAAATGTAGCGGGGAATATTGGTGGTTTGTTAATTCCATTAGGTGAATTGGAATCGCGTTTAGATGAATTGAACAAAGACGATAAAATTGTGGTGTATTGTAAAGTAGGTGGTCGTAGCATGATGGCAGCGCGGATCTTGCAACAGCATGGGTTTGAGCATGTGATTAATTTGCAGGGTGGGTATTTATCTTGGGTAAATTAACCATAAAAAAAGTGTGAACGCTTGTATATGGTAGGCCAATGGCCTACAATAAGTGATGAGAATCCTATATATCAAAACTACGCCTGCTTTTGATAAATTAGCTCAAAAATCAATAACTCATGATGCAAGAGAAAAGTTATTTGATTTTCTGTTGGCTAACCCGAAAGCAGGAGATTTAATCCCAGGAACTGGTGGAGTTCGGAAGCTACGGTGGAAAACTGGCTGTTCTGGTAAAGGTAAACGTGGTGGATCAAGGATCCTTTATCTCTATGAAAGAGAAATTATTATTATTTTAATAACCTTATATCTCAAAGGTGATCAAGAAAACATTTCTGCTGCTGAAAAAAATAAATTGAAAAAATTAATACCGCAATTAGTAGAAAAATATTTAGAGGAGTTAGACGATGAGTAAAGCTAGTTTAGGAATACAAATTATTGATGCTATTGAAGATGCTTTAGCCAGTAAAGAAAATGGCACGCTAGTACGTGGCGCTATTGATATCTCTAAACTTCGAAAAAATCTAAATCTTACTCAAAAACAATTTTCCGAACAATTCCACATTAATTTAGAAACACTACGTAACTGGGAAAGAAAAAAACGATTACCTGATACAACAAGTCTTGCCTATTTAACGTGTATTGCGAAGAAACCGAATATGATCAAAAAATTATTAAATGCAGAATAATAATAGGTTACGTCAGGGTTTTAATAGCATGATGGCGCGCAGATCTTGCAACAGCATGGGTTTGGGAATGTAATTAATCTGCTGGACGGATAATTGGCTCGATCAGATCTTTAATTTAAGTTTGGGGGAGATTATGACGGAATTATATATGAAAGAGTTATTAGAAATAACTAATAAACATTTGCCGGATCACATTAAACCTCCAATTACCCTTTATCAATATACTGATTATAGTGCTTTAAAAGGAATTATTGAAAGCAAAAAAATTTGGATGACTGAATTTTGCCAAATGAATGATCCGGCTGAATATAAATACGCAATTGATAAGTTTTTTTCATTTGTAAAAGAAACGGATAATGATTGCAATTTTTTAAAATATACTAACAAGGTTCAAGAAATTATAGAAGAAAATGCCTTAAAAAGCGAAATTAAAGATAAATTTAATGTGTTTTTAGCATGCTTTATGGCGGATGGTGAATTTCTACCAGCTTGGAGAGAGTATGGTCGACAAGGAAAGGGGTTTTCCATAGGGTTTAAATTTTCGCTACCAACAAATTCACGAGAAATTTCAGATAAACTTAGCTTCCAGCTAAAAGAAGTTATATATGATGATAAAAAGGTTGAGAAATATCACCGCAAACTTTATCACAAGGTCAAATCATTTTTTGATACAATGCATATTGAAGAGGAATTACAAATTCTAGCCAACTCTCTGATAACTCAATTAGTGATTTCATCTCAATTTATTAAATATCGATTCTATTCATTTGAAAAAGAATGGAGATTTTCTGTATTGACAATGGATAAATCGCCATTAAATAAAAATATCTCTGTGCTGACCAGGTGCAAAGATCCACAAAATCCTTACTGTGACATAATCCGTTACATTGAAACCTCTAAATTTGAAACTTCAAATTTTATTAGTGAAATAATTGTGGGTTGTAAAAATGACTTTAATGTTGCAAAAAGTGAAATAGTTAAGCTATTAAAAGACAATGATTACGATACAGATAAAATAAAAATAAAAAAATCTGAGGTTTTAATAAGATGATAATTATTTATATAATTGATTATTTAATTTGCTTTAGGTTGCGCCTGAATTTTCACGATTAACTGATCCTGAATATCCATAATCTCTTGATAGAACATCAACGGGCGTTTTTGATAGTGTATCGAAATACTTTGCTCCCTTGTTGAAATGAACGTTGGCGAATTTTAACCGTGCGATCGCCTAATTGCTCACTCATAAACACCGCGTCATTTTTATCACTTTAAATGACCCCATTGTCTAGACCACGATCAAAAAATATTTAGAAATATAACCTTCTCATCAATAAAAAGATATACCGCTCGCCATCTTTTTATCCCGTATCTTTATTGGCGAGCGGTATATAACCATGCTTAGGATAACTTCTCCTCTATTTTGAATACTCGACCAAGCTCGACTAAATATTATCATTACACTAAATATTGTCACTCGACTAATTTTGGTGTAGTGTAGTCGAGCGTTATTAAACGAGGAAAATAGCATGAAATGGGAGTCATTAGGCTTTAAGGAAAATCCCTTTAGCACCGAGCCTATCCATCAGAAGAACCTGGACCTTTATGTCGGGCATGCCGAGGAATTGGCATTATGCTCGGACGCGCTTCAAGAAAAAAATGTGTTGATCGTGATTGAAGGTGCTCGAGGTGTAGGCACAACTTCATTCGCTAACTATTTACGCTTTACCTCGCAAAGTAACAAAGAATATTTTACGCCCCAAGAAGAGATCCGCGTGGATGCCGCCTGGTCACTGGAAACGTTATTGGCGGTGATCATCGCGAACATCGTTAGAGAAATTGAATTATTCCATCCCGAAAAAATTACCCAAGATCCACGTTTTAAGAAAGCGAAAGCGCTATCGTCACGGATCTCCGAAGCAAATCGTTCATTCGGTATTTCGGCTTTTGGGGTTGGTGGCAGTTATGGCAAATCACAAGGAACGACACAACCGACGCTGGTGCCTTCCGGGGTGCTTGGTCATCATTTGCAAGATTTGGCCTCTTTGGTTTTAACATTAGGCTATCGTTATGGCATTCTCATTCAATTAAACAATCTTGATGTGGGTACTATTCACGACGAAGATCATCTGCGTTATTTGTTTAATGCGTTGCGTGATTATATTCAAACAGATTGTGTGAGTTGGCTGTTAGTCGGCGATGTTGGATTGCGTCGTTTTATTGCGCAAGCAGTCGATCGTTTAGATGATATCGTGAGTCATGAAGCGGAAATCGCGCCGCTCACTAAAAAGGAATTTGGTGCGCTGATTAACAAACGCGTTGAACATTTTCGAGAGAACGAAAATATCCCAACACCAATCGACATGGCCGTTTTTAATTATTTATACGATATTACTGAGGGGCGATTACGTTATATCTTTGGATTATTAAGACGATTGATATCGAGATTACATTTAGGTGATTTGACTGATAGACTAACGCTTGATATTGCGAAACCGATGGTAAAAAAGCTAGCGCAAGCAAGGCTTTCTAAATATCAATTAACCGCCGCAGAAGAGCAAGTGCTGATTACGTTAGTTAATGAAAAAAATGCGACGGTTACACAACTCGCGCAAGCCATGAATAAAACGGCTAATTATATTTCGAAAGTATTAGTCAAACTCAGTCAAGATAAGTTAGTTACCTCGCAAAAAGCTGGTAAAAATAAACACTATCAACCTGAGCTTGATGCGATGATTGCTTATAGTGAATATTAATGATGGTTAATTCATTACAAAGGTGGTGTTCCAGGCTTTGGATTAACAACTCTTGCTGTAACTTCATGCGTTAAATAATGACCATAGTAAATTTCGATTTCAGGAATATATTCTTGGAGCGCTTGTAAATAATATTTTTGTCTTAGCCGCGAATCGTTATTATTTTCTCGACTAGAAATAGTCGCTGTATAATATTTTATTTTGGTGATGGTGTTGAGTGCGGGATCTAACAGTTTCTCAAAAAGACCTTTCAAATCTAACCATTTAAATGATGTTTTTCTTAAGCAGCCATAATACAAATTGAAGCCATCGACGTAAATAATGGTAAGTTTTAATATGTTTTCCAAACCCCCAAAAAGCAAGGGCCTCCGAAGATGCCCTGCGTCCTACGGGAATAGTCGTAGGGGAAGTAGTAAATTAAGTATATGCTAATCAAATTAACAAGTTTAACCTGTATCAGCATTGGCCGTTAATGCAGCTTTTTTACACCTGAAATGAAGGTAACGCAAGTAACGTTATAAAAAATTAATATTATACGCTGAATAAAGCATTGTATTTATAAAAATAAATTAACTTTTTGATTATATGGCATTTTCTTGGTGCCGAAGAGAGGAATCGAACCTCCGACCTACTGATTACGAATCAGTTGCTCTACCGACTGAGCTACTTCGGCGTTGGTCGTAAAAGACCGAAAGTCTATCTTATTTTCCCCTAAAACTGCAAGATAATGATTGAAAATATCAGGAGGGTCTTATTAAAATGCTGGCAACGCTTAGCAGACAGGAAGTCATTAATGTTCAAATCAATCGTGGGGTGTATAGTCGTCTTACTCTTATCACCTTTAGCTTTTTCTCAATCAACTCAACTTCTAATTCTGACCCGGCAAATCCAAGACATCGTTAATAAAAATCAACAGTTGTATTCACTCCCTGCGTTATCAATCAGTTTAAGCGTGCCGCGAGAAAAATTAAATATTAATTGCGTGAGTGGTTATTATACGTTGAGTCAACAGAAAAAAATTTCTACTCGCACTTTATTTCAAATTGGTAGTATCACCAAAACTTTTACCGCAACTATTGTTTTTCAATTAATCGAAAAACATCAACTGCAGTTAAATGACACTTTAGAAAAATGGTTGCCACACTATCCACGGTGGAAAAAAATTACGGTTCTCGATTTATTGCGTCACACCAGTGGCATCGCAAATTATACTCATGGAACAGCATTTGATGCAGAGTTAAGAAAGTATCCTCATCAAATTTGGACATTGCAAAAAATTGCGGATCTTGCCTATTCTTTACCGTCTATTTCAGCACCTGGAAAAAGTTATCACTATACCAATACCGATTATATTTTATTAGGATTAATTATTGAAAAAATCACAGGAAACTCGCTTCAAACTATTTTTGATGAATATTTAAAACAGTATTCTCTCACCCAAATTATTTATACCCCTATCACTTACCCACCCGCGGTTAAAAAGTTTATTGCGCACGGATATAATCGCGATGGTACTTTTCCGTATAATACGGATGTGACAGCGGTGAGTATGTCTTATAATCAATCCGCAGGTGCTCTGATTGCAACGCCACGAGCATTGAATCAGTGGTTACAATTACTCTTTAATAAAAAAATCATTAATTCACAGTCATTATCGATGATGACACAAGTGATTTCCGAGGTTACTGCAAAACCCATTGATCCTAAAATATTAACGA
Organism: Legionellales bacterium; assembly: GCA_026125385.1. Lineage (NCBI taxonomy): Bacteria > Pseudomonadati > Pseudomonadota > Gammaproteobacteria > Legionellales > Legionellales bacterium. The sequence goes on along the minus strand of JAHCLG010000018.1, from coordinate 13,163 downwards.
CAACCCCTGCATTAGCGAACACACAAGTTTTTGTTGAATTAGGCGCCGGTGCTGGCATGGGATTAGTTTACTTTAAACAGGTAGGTTACACCTGGGTGCATGCTGGTGGCACACCGGGATATGAATCATTTTTTGCCTATAACCCTAGTCATAATATTTATCTTACCTTGGCGTATAGTGTAAAACCTAAACAACAATTGATATTTACGAAAATTGCCGCAGATATCTTTCGCGTTCTGGACAATCCTGTAAATAAATAAAAATCTCCTAGAACTTTGTTGTTTTTTTTCTTATACTTGGTGCCTGCCATAAGGCGGGGTGTTTAGCATTATTTTATGGGGGAAATCATGCTACAAGAATTTTGGCCAATATTACTCTTTATTGGCGTAGCAACAGCAATTGGCATTGTGCCAATCATTGCGGGCAGCATTTTAGGCCCGAAAAAACCCTACGCAGAAAAACTAGCCCCCTACGAATGCGGGTTTAGTGCCTTCAACGATGCACGTATTCCTTTTGATGTGCGTTTTTATTTGGTTGCTATCTTATTTATTTTGTTCGATTTAGAAACTGCTTTTTTTGTTCCCTGGGCGGTGGTTATGCGTAAAATTGGCTGGCCAGGACTTATTGCCATGGGATTTTTTCTTTTTTTATTATTACTCGGCTTTATCTATGAATGGAAAAAAGGGGCGTTGGAATGGGAGTAGCAGAGCAAACCACATCGCAAGGCTTTGTCACCACATCGCTGAATAAACTCATTAATTGGGCACGCACGGGTTCGATGTGGCCAATGACTTTTGGTTTAGCTTGTTGTGCGGTGGAAATGATGCATGCTGGCGCTTCGCGCTATGATTTGGATCGTTTTGGCATTATGTTTCGTCCCAGTCCCAGACAGTCCGATGTCATGATCGTTGCGGGAACATTATGTAATAAAATGGCACCCGCGTTACGCCAAGTTTACGATCAAATGCCAGAACCGCGTTGGGTCATTTCCATGGGATCATGTGCTAACGGTGGTGGCTATTATCATTATTCGTATTCGGTAGTGCGTGGTTGCGATCGCATTGTGCCGGTCGATATTTATGTTCCAGGTTGCCCGCCGACGGCAGAAGCATTGCTATACGGCATTATCCAATTACAAAATAAAATTCGGCGTACTAATAATTTTATTCGTGAAGGGAAAAAATAGCATGGCCGATATTCACAGATTATTATCTGCACTGCAAAATCAGTTTGCCCATAAATTGCAATCATTAGAATACCAGCATCAAGAAATTACTATTGAAGTCGCGAAAGAAAATAGTCATAGCCTTTTTCTACAATTGCGCGATCAGCCAGAATTTGATTTTGCACAATTAATCGATGTGTGCGGCGTGGATTATGCTCATTACGGCTTAGCACATTGGCAAACCGATAGAGCCACGGCCACAGGATTTGATCGCGGGGTAGAACAAATACCTGCAGAGCGCATTCATGAATGGAGCAAACCCCGATTTGCCGTGGTATATCATCTGTTATCACTCACTCATAATTGGCGATTACGCGTACGCGTATTTATCGATGAGTCGGAAATGAGTGTGCCATCGGTGGTGGATATCTGGGCGGCGGCTAATTGGTTCGAACGCGAAGCATTCGATTTGTACGGTATTTATTTTATCGATCACCCCGATTTGCGACGCATTTTGACGGATTACGGGTTTATTGGTCATCCATTTCGCAAAGATTTTCCCTTAAGCGGTCACGTGGAAGTGCGCTATGATGCCCACGAAGGTCGAGTGATTTATGAAAAAGTCGATATTGAACCGCGAGTCTTAGTACCCAAAGTGATTCGCGATGATAACCGCTATTTAAAAACTGAAGCAGAGCGTAAACAGGAAAAAGCGCATGGCTGACATACGAAATTACACCTTAAATTTTGGGCCTCAACATCCCTCCGCGCACGGTGTTTTGCGCTTAGTGTTAGAACTGGATGGCGAAACGGTGCAACGTGCCGATCCACACATTGGTCTTTTGCATCGTGCTACAGAAAAATTAGCGGAAAGTAAACCCTTTAATCAAAGTATTGGTTACATGGATAGACTCGATTACGTCTCCATGATGTGCAATGAACACGCTTATGTATTAGCCATCGAAAAATTATTAGGCATTGAAGTGCCCATCCGTGCACAATACATCAGAGTGATGTTCGATGAAATCACCCGTATTTTAAATCACTTATTATGGCTCGGAGCGCATGGTTTAGATATTGGCGCAATGACCGTATTCTTATATGCGTTTCGTGAACGCGAAGATTTACTCGACTGTTACGAAGCCGTAAGTGGCGCACGCATGCATGCCACCTATTATCGTCCTGGTGGTGTTTATCGCGATTTACCTGATAGCATGCCCCAATATCAAGCATCACCCTGGCGCAATGAAAAAGATGTAAAAAAATTAAATGAAAATCGTGGAGGCTCATTACTGGATTTTATTTGGGACTTCACTGAACGTTTTCCCAACTGTGTCGATGAATATGAAACGTTGCTAACCGATAATCGTATTTGGAAACAACGCACCGTGGGTATTGGTGTGGTTTCCCCTGAACGTGCCATAGCACTGGGATTCACAGGTCCTATGTTGCGGGGTAGTGGAGTAGAGTGGGATTTACGCAAAAAACAGCCCTATGAAATTTATGATCGTTTGGATTTTGCCATCCCGGTTGGCGTAAATGGCGATTGCTACGATCGTTACTTAGTTCGCATTGAAGAGTTGCGTCAATCTAATCAGATTATTCGTCAATGTGTCGAATGGCTACGCGCTAATCCTGGCCCTGTGATTTTAAGCGAACATAAAATTATTCCTCCCCATCGCGTCGACATGAAAAACGATATGGAATCGCAAATTCATCATTTTAAATTATTTACAGAAGGTTATTGTGTGCCTTTGGGCGAAGCCTATGCCGCGGTCGAACATCCTAAAGGTGAATTCGGTATTTATTTAATTTCCGATGGCGCGAATAAACCGTATCGTCTCAAAATTCGTGCGCCAGGATTTCCGCATTTAAGTGGTCTTGATGAAATGTCGCGCGGTCACATGCTCGCCGATGTGGTAGCAATTTTATCTAGCCAAGATATCGTCTTTGGCGAAATTGATCGGTAATTTAGGAGATACCATGTCAGAAAAACAATTAACCCAGTTGATTAGTGCCGAGCGTATTGCGGAAATTGATCATTGGATTGCAAAATTTCCTCCCGATCAAAAACAATCAGCTTCTTTGCAAGCCTTGCGAATTGTCCAAGATGAAAAACAATGGCTTTCCGAAGAATTAATTTGTGCGGTAGCCGATTATTTAGACATGCCAAAAATTGCAGCATTTGAAGTGGCCACTTTTTATAGTATGTATGATTTAAAACCGGTTGGAAAATATAAAATTAATATTTGTAATAGTATTTCTTGTCAGTTAAATGGCAGTGAAAAATTAATCGAACACGTCGAACAAACCTTAAATATTAAAGTCGGTGAAACCACGCAAGATGGCAAATTCACTTTAAAAAAAGTGGAATGTTTAGGTGCGTGTGTTAATGCGCCAGCTTGTTATATTGGGCGTGATTATTACGAACATTTAAGCAATGAAAAACTCGATCAAATTCTCAAAGAATTGGGGTAAAGAATGGCTAACGAAGTTTGCTTTCGCACAATACATTTAGAACGTCCGTGGGACATCGCCACCTATGAAAGTGCTGGTGGATATAAAATGATCCGCAAAATTTTAAGCGAGCAAACATCGCGCGATGATATAATTCAAGAATTAAAAACCGCCAATTTGCGGGGTCGAGGTGGCGCTGGATTTCCCACCGGATTAAAATGGAGCTTCATGTCACCAAAAACGCCAGGACAAAAATATTTAGTGGTTAACTCCGATGAAGGTGAACCAGGCACTTGCAAAGATCGTGATATTTTACGCTATAATCCTCATCAATTGCTCGAAGGCATTATGATCGCGTGTTATTGTATTGGTGCAGATGTCTGTTTTAATTATATTCGTGGAGAATACTGGGAACCTTTTACGCGAGTAGAGCAAGCTTTGCAACAAGCCCGTGATGCCGGATTAATTGGAAAAAATATTTTAAATTCTGGGTTTAATTTAGAAATTCATAATTTATTAGGTGCTGGTGCGTATATTTGTGGTGAAGAAACTTCTTTGATGAATTCCATCGAAGGGCGCAAAGGATATCCGCGATTTAAACCGCCGTTCCCCGCTAATTATGGGGTTTATGGCAAACCCACCACCATCAACAACACCGAAAGTATTGCCTCTGTTCCAGTGATTTTAGAAAAAGGCGCGAAATGGTTTTTAGAACTGGGTCGTCCAGATGGCGGCGGCAGTCGTTTATTCAGTGTCACGGGACATGTTAATCGTCCAGGAAATTATGAAGTGCCATTGGGCACACCTTTTCGTGAACTCTTAGAAATGGCTGGTGGCGTGCGTAATGGTAATCAATTAAAAGCGGTCATTCCAGGTGGAACCTCTATGCCAGTATTGCCCGGTAATGTCATGCTCAATCTTAATATGGACTACGATAGCGTCAGCAAAGCCGGATCAAACCTAGGATCGGGCGCTGTTATTATTATGGATGAAACCACATGTATGGTAAAAGCTCTTTGCTCAATTTCTGAATTTTATTCTAATGAATCGTGTGGGCAATGCACCCCTTGTCGCGAAGGGACTGGCTGGATTGAGCGCATGGTTCATCGTATCGAACATGGCTTAGGTCAACCCGACGATTTAGAGCGCTTACGCACTGTTGCCAAAAATATTGAAGGTCGCACGATTTGTGCGTTAGGCGAAGCGGCAGCATGGCCTGTCGGTGGTATGTTAAAACATTTTTACGACGAATTTGAATATCACATCACCCATAAAAAATGCATGGTAGGCAATCATGCACATTAATGGGGTTTATATAGGGTAAAAGGATTCAACAATGATCAATATCGAAATTGATGGCAAAAAAATTGAAGTCGAAGAAGGTTCGATGATCATCGAAGCCGCTGATGATGCGGGAATTCATATTCCGCGTTTTTGTTATCATAAAAAATTATCGATTGCGGCTAATTGTCGCATGTGTTTAGTCGAAGTGGAAAAAGCGCCGAAAGCCTTGCCCGCATGCGCGACACCTGTTACGCCCGATATGAAAGTTTATACGCACTCCGATCGCGCACTAGAAGCACAAAAAGCGGTGATGGAATTTTTACTGATTAATCATCCTCTCGATTGCCCGATTTGCGATCAAGGCGGACAATGCGAATTGCAAGACGTTGCTCTCGGCTATGGAAAATCCGTATCTCGTTATAATGAAGGTAAACGTTCTTTCGACGATGAAGATTTAGGATCATTAATCGCTACCGAAATGACTCGTTGCATTCATTGCACCCGTTGCGTGCGTTTTGGCGAAGAAGTGGCAGGTATTCGCGAATTAGGGGCCACTGGTCGCGGTGAATATACTCAAATTGGCACGTATATTAAACACAGTTTAACGTCAGAAATTTCTGGCAATATTATCGATGTGTGTCCAGTGGGTGCCTTAACCTCAAAACCTTTTCGCTTTCGTGCACGCGCCTGGGAATTACAACAATTCGATGGAATTGCACCTCACGATTGTTTAGGCTCACACCTCCATATTCACGCCAGACGCGGTGAAGTGATGCGAGTGGTGCCCAAAGAACATGAAGCGATTAACGAAGTATGGTTATCCGATCGCGATCGATTTAGTTATGAAGGTTTAAATAGCGATGAACGCTTATTAAAACCGATGATCAAACGCGATGGGCAATGGCAAGAAGTAGAGTGGGTAGAAGCCTTAAAATTTACAGCAGAGCGTTTAGGGAAAATTTCTGCGCATCATAGTGCTTCTCAAATCGGTGGCATTATTTCTCCGAGTGCAACTACCGAAGAATTATTTTTATTTCAAAAATTATTACGCGGTTTAGGAAGTTATCACATCGATCATCGTTTACGTCAAAGTGATTTTCGCGATCAAGATCGCACGCCATTATTTCCAGGCTTAACATTTGCGATCGCTGATCTAGAAAACATTGAAAGCGCGTTATTAATTGGCTCAGACATTCAGCGCGAACAACCTGTGGCTAATATTAAATTGCGTAAAGCAGCGCTAAACGACGCGAAAATTGCGAGTATTAATCCACTCGATTTTAGCTTTAATTTCCCTCAAACGCAGCGCTTAATTGTTCATCCAGATTTAATGGTAGCAAATTTAGCGGCGATATTGCGTGTTTTGTTAGAAAAGGCCGGTGTCAATAGTGATTCGCATTTTAGCGATCAATTACGCGGGATTGATATCACCGACGCACATCGAGAGATAGCGGAAGCATTACGCGATCACTCTCAAAGTGTAATTGTCTTAGGCGCCTTAGCTTACATGCATCCACAGATGGCGGATATTTATGCATTAGCACAACACATTGCGGCTTTAACCGACAGTAAAATAGGTTGGTTAACCCAAGGTGCAAACACAGCAGGTGCATGGATCGCCGGATGTGTGCCTCATCGTGGAGCGGTAGCAACACCGTTAGCCAAACAAGGTTTAACCCTACGCGATATGTTTTTACAACAATTAAAAGCCTATATTTTATTTAATGTCGAACCAGAATTAGATTGTGTGAATCCGCAAGCCGCTACCAGCGCATTAAAAGCGGCAGATTTAGTGATTGCTTTAACACCTTTTAAAGGTGGTGTGGTGAATGCGCATGCTGATGTGCTATTACCTATTGCCTCATTTACAGAAACTTCTGGCACATTTATTAATGCTGAAGGAATATGGCAAAGCTTTAATGGTGCGGTTTCTCCGAAAGGTGATGCGCGACCTGGCTGGAAAGTATTACGTGTCTTAGGAAATTTATGCGAAATTGCCGGATTTGATTATAACGATTCCACGGAAATTCGCGATGAATTGCAAAAACTTTATCAACACTATCAACCTCAGCATCACGATATTTTTCCGGTAGAAAAAATTACGCATACCGTTAAAAATAATGAACTCACTCGTATTACTCAATGGCCAATGTATCGCGTGGACAGTTTAGTTCGTCGTGCCAGCGCGCTGCAAGATTGCGCTGCCAATGAAATGGTGGGAGTGTATATGAACCAAGCTAGCATCAATCAATATCACTTAACGCCAGGTCAAAAGGTACAAGTGAAACAACAGCAACACAGTGTGGAACTTTTATTATATCTCGATGAACGTGTGCCGAATCATTGCGCGTATATTGCAGGCGGTTTTAATCAAACTGCGAAGTTGGGCGATGCATTTGCAACCGTGGAAATTAAAACAGTAGGCGAATAATCATATGTGGGAACCAATATTAGGATTTATTTGGATTATTTTAAAAATTTTAGCGATTATTTTGCCATTACTCGGCGTGGTGGCGTATTATACGTTATTAGAACGTAAAGTTATTGGTTATATCCAAATTCGTTTGGGGCCAAACCGTGTGGGTTTTCGTGGTTTATTACAACCCATTGCCGATGCCGTAAAACTTATTTTTAAAGAAGTTGTTATTCCAGCTAAATCCAATCGCTATCTATTTATTATTGCGCCAGTTCTCAGTATTGTGCCAGCGTTGGCTGCTTGGGCAGTGATTCCATTTTCAGAGTGCTTAGTCTTATCCAATATTAATGCTGGTGTTTTGTATGTGTTTGCCATTGCATCGATTGGAGTTTACGGTATTTTAATTGCGGGCTGGGCATCGAATTCTCGCTATGCTTTATTAGGTTCATTGCGTGCAGCCGCACAAACGGTTTCTTATGAAATTGCAATGGGTTTTGCGTTAGTCGGGGTGTTAATGGCAGCTGGCAGTACTAACTTAAGCGATATCGTGCGTGCGCAAAGCGGTGGAATTGCGCATTGGTATTTTATTCCACTGTTTCCCTTATTTTTAGTCTATTGGATTTCTGGGGTTGCCGAAACGAATCGCGCACCCTTCGATGTGGCTGAAGGGGAGTCAGAAATTGTGGCGGGATTTCATGTGGAATATTCCGGCATGACCTTCGCTATTTTCTTTTTAGCGGAATACGCTAATATGATTTTGATTTCTACTTTAATCAGTTTATTTTTCTTAGGTGGTTGGTTATCACCTTTGCAAGGTATTGCTAGTTTAAAGTTGATTGATCACTATATTCCAGGAATAATCTGGCTCTTTATTAAAACCGGATTTTTTATGTATGCGCTTTTATGGTTTCGTGCGACGTTTCCGCGCTATCGTTACGATCAAATCATGCGTTTAGGTTGGAAAGTATTAATCCCCGTTACCATCGTGTGGATTATTGTCTTAGCCTTATTTATTCAATTTAAATTACCGCCTTGGTTTGGCTGAGGGATGGCATCATGAAATTCATTAGACGTTTTTTTAATACATTTTTATTATGGGAATTAGTGAAAGGATTGCGTTTAACTGGACGTTACTTTTGGGCGCGCAAAATTACTATTCAATTTCCCGAAGAAAAAACACCAGCGTCTCCGCGTTTTCGTGGACTGCATGCGTTGCGTCGCTATCCTAATGGTGAAGAGCGCTGTATCGCTTGTAAATTATGCGAAGCCGTGTGTCCTGCATTAGCAATTACCATTGAATCTGAGCCACGTGCCGATGGTTCGCGTCGTACCACGCGTTACGATATCGATTTATTTAAATGTATTTTTTGTGGATTTTGTGAAGAATCGTGCCCGGTAGATTCAATTGTTGAAACCAGTCTTTCGCATTATCACATCGAACATCGCGGGCAAAATATTATGACTAAAACCCAATTGCTAGCAATGGGCGATCGTTATGAAAAATTAATTGCTAAAGATAGAACCGAAGACAGCAGGTATCGTTAACATGGACATGAATTTTCTCATTCAACACATCGTATTTTTTGTATTTGCTACTATTGCCATTATTTCGAGTTTATTGGTGGTCACCTCACGAAATCCCGTGCGTGGTGTATTGTGTTTAGTATTAACGTTTGTGGCATCTGCCGTCCTATGGATTTTATTACATGCTGCCTTTTTAGGCTTAATTTTAGTCTTGGTTTACGTCGGCGCAGTCATGACCTTATTTTTATTTGTGGTTATGATGTTGGATATTGATATTGTTCCTCAACAGCAAGGTTTTGTCCGATACTTACCCTTAGGAATTTTAATCATGTCAATTTTAGTTGGCGTGATGATTTGGGCATTATCCCCCCAACATTTTCATTTCATTCAAACTTCGCAAATCGCTACAGTGGACGACAATAACGTTGCCGCCGTGGGTAATTTATTATTCACCGATTATCTTTATGCATTTGAATTAGCCGGTGTATTATTGTTGGTCGCTATGATTTCTGCGATTAGTTTGGCGTTTCGCGGACGTCGTCCCAATAGCAAAGGTCAACGGGTGCATGAGCAAGTTAAAATTCGCCGCGCTGATCGCGTGCGTTTAGTGAATATCGTAAGCGAACCCAAATCACCAAAATCAGACAATGAATAACAGGAGCCATTGGATATGATACCGCTAACGTATTATTTAATTGTTGCTGCGATTATCTTTGGCATTAGCATGGCAGGGATTGCGATTAATCGTAAAAATGTCATCACGTTACTGATGTGTATTGAATTAAATTTATTAGCCGTGAATTTAAATTTTGTCGCCTTTTCGCATTTTTTGCATAACACGGCGGGTGAAGTATTTGTATTTTTTATTTTAACTGTTGCCGCAGCGGAAGCAGCCATTGGTCTTGCGATTTTAATGCTGATTTTCCGTAATCGTGGTTCAATTGATGTTGAAATGCTGGATCAATTAAAAGGATAAACCGTGGACCAACTACACACTATTATAGTATTAATCGTTTTGCTGCCCATGGCAGGCAGTTTAATTGCAGGAATTTTAGGCCATAAAATTGGTCGCGAAGGTGCGCATCGCATCACCATTTTAGGAGTAGGTGTGGCGTTTGCGTTGGCGCTCTATGTCGCGAAATTAATTTTTATCGATAATCAGGCAGCCCAATCCTGGACATTATACACCTGGGTGAATAGTGGTAGTTTTGATTTTAGTATAGGATTTTTAGTGGATCGTTTATCCACATTGATGCTACTCGTTGTCTTATTTGTTTCATTCTTAGTTCATATTTATAGTATTGGTTACATGCAAGACGATCCGGGCTACCAACGTTTTTTTAGTTATATTTCAGCTTTTACGTTTGCCATGTTATGTCTAGTGCTCGGAAATAATTTCTTAGTATTATTTTTTGGCTGGGAAGGTGTTGGTTTAGTTTCCTATTTATTAATTGGATTTTGGTTTAAAAAAGAATCGGCCGTGCAGGGCAGCTTAAAAGCGTTTTTAGTCAATCGTGTAGGCGATTTTGGATTTATTTTAGGACTGGGTGCAGTATTAACGCATTTTGGTACATTAGATTATGCGACTGTTTTTGCAGATGCACCAGCACTAACGCAAACTCACGAATTAATTACGGTATTCCCCTTCATGCACTGGCAAGTGATGAGTGCGATTTGTTTACTATTATTTATTGGTGCAATGGGTAAATCGGCACAAATACCTTTACACATTTGGTTGCCGGAATCCATGGAAGGCCCCACACCCATTTCAGCATTAATTCACGCGGCTACCATGGTAACAGCGGGTATTTATATGGTTGCACGTTTATCCCCGTTATTCGAATTATCACCCGTGGCCTTAAGTACCATCATGATCATTGGTGCAACCGGCGCATTATTTTTGGGAATTTTAGGTCTTGTACAAAATGATATTAAACGAGTAGTTGCCTACTCCACCCTGTCGCAATTAGGCTACATGGTGGCAGGATTAGGCGCATCAGCATTTGCTGCCAGTATTTTTCATTTAGCAACTCATGCTTGTTTTAAAGCATTATTATTTTTAGGTGCCGGCTCGGTTATTATCGGCATGCACCATGATCAAGATATGCGTAATATGGGCGGTCTTTATAAATATATGCCGATCACCTATCTCACGTTTTTAATTGGCAGTTTATCGCTAGCAGCAATTCCACCTTTTTCAGGATTTTATTCCAAAGATGCGATTATTGAAGCGGTGGGACATGCGGAACTTTATGGAAGTCATTACGCTTATATTTGTGTTGTCATCGGATCGTTTGTTACTGCACTTTACACCTTCCGTGCTTTTTTCATGACTTTTCACGGCGAAGAAAGAATAGATCATCACACGCGTGATCACTTGCACGAATCACCATGGACGGTATGGTTACCTCTAGTCATTTTAGCCATTCCTTCGATTTTTTTAGGCGCACTATTAAATTATCATATTCTTTACGATCCCAATTCGCTATTAGGCTCATCCATTTTAGTTGCCAAACAATACGATGTCTTAGGCGCGATGTCAGCGGATTATCCGGGAATTGTCGGCATGATAACTCATGCTGTAATGACCTTGCCTTTTTGGTTTGCAATGGCGGGTATCTTGGTTGCCTGGATTTTTTATCATCAATATCCGCAATTGCCAACGAAAGTTGCGCGTAAAATGGAAATAATTTATTTAATATTAATCAATAAATACGGTTTTGATTATTTTAACGACGTTATTTTTGTACGAGGTTCTCGCCGGTTGGGGAGCTTTTTTTATAAAGTTTCCGATTTAATTTTTATCGATGGTTTTTTTGTGAATGGATCAGGACGTTTAGTCAATCGTTTATCGTCAATGATTCGACGTTTGCAATCCGGTTATTTATATCATTATGCTTTTGTCATGGTGATTGGATTATTATTTTTCTTGTGTTGGTTAGTATTAGGCGCGTAAAGGAAACAGAATGTTATACAATTTTCCCGTTTTAAGTGTATTAATTTGGTTACCGATCATTGGTGCAGCAATTATTTTAATGACCGGTGACGATCGCAATGCCGATGCCGCGCGGATTATTGCTATCGTGATTTCCACGGCAAGTTTAGTGTTATGTGTGCCATTATTTTTTAATTTTGATTATCACACACCACAAATGCAATTTGTTGAACATATGGAGTGGATCAAACAATTTGGGATCAACTACGATTTAGGTGTGGATGGTATTTCTATGCCTTTTGTGATTCTCGCCACTTACACCACACTCGTCGTAGTGCTAGCAAGCTTAAGCACCATTAAACACAAAGTCGCGCAGTATTTAGCCGCTTTTTTATTAATGCAAGGCATGATGGTGGGAATTTTCGCCTCAACCGATGCCATGTTATTTTATGTCTTTTGGGAAGGTATTTTAATCCCAATGTATATTTGTATCGGGGTGTGGGGCGGTAGTAATCGTACTTATGCTTCGATTAAATTTTTCTTATATACTTTTTTAGGCTCGGCATTAATGCTGGTCGCACTCCTTTATTTACACGTCAAAGCCGACAGTTTCAAAATTGCGGATTTTTATCCACTCCCATTATCCTTGCCGGCACAGATGTGGATATTTATTGCCTTTTTCTTAGCATTCGCCGTGAAAGTGCCAATGTGGCCAGTTCACACCTGGTTGCCCGATGCTCACACCGAAGCGCCCGCCGGAGGTTCAGTGATTTTAGCGGCATTAATGTTAAAAATGGGTGTCTACGGATTTTTACGTTTTAGTTTGCCCATTGTGCCAGATGCTTGCGGTCATTTAGCGTGGTTTATGATTGCGTTATCGCTGGTGGCAATTGTTTATATTGGTTTTGTTGCCATCGTCCAAACCGACATGAAACGTTTAATTGCTTATTCCTCCATTTCGCACATGGGAATTGCCACTTTAGGTTGTTTTATGGTGTATGAAATTGTTCGCATTACCCATAATTACCACGATGCTTTTTTAAGTTTAGAAGGCGGTATGGTGCAAATGCTATCGCATGCCTTTAGTTCTGGCGCGATGTTCTTAGGTGTGGGCGTGCTTTACGATCGTTTACACACACGCTTAATTAAAGACTATGGCGGGGTGGCGTTAAAAATGCCGGTATTTGCCGCACTTTACATGGTATTTGTCATGTCTAATGTGGGGCTTCCTGGTACGGCCGGATTTGTCGGCGAATTTATGGTGATCATCAGCTCATTCCGTACTCATTTTTGGATTGCATTTGCCTCCGGTATGAGTTTAATTTTAGGCGCGGCTTATACTCAGTGGATGTAAAAACGCGTATTTTATGGCGAAGTAGCCA